>NZ_JBYVEB010000017.1:0-41468 GCF_058117085.1 Chryseobacterium sp. CG10_8
AATTTTTAAAATAATAACAACTAACTTACGTTAGAATTCTAATTATATTCTACATAATAACGCAATATTTTCTACGTGGTGTGTCTGTGGAAACATGTCCACAGGTAATATCTTAACCAATTTGTACTTTTCCTTTAACAAATCCAAATCTCTTGCTTGCGTCGCAGAGTTACAACTCACATAGACAATTCTTTCTGGTAATAAATTAAGTATCTGATCAACAACCTTCTTATGCATCCCATCTCTCGGTGGATCAGTGATTAAGACATCTGCTTTGGGGTGATTTTGTAAAAAATCTTCAGTAAAAATATCCTTCATATCACCACAATAGAAAGTACAGTTATCTAATCCGTTAAGCTCCGCATGTTCTTGGGCTGCATCAATTGCTTCTTGGACTGCCTCGATTCCTATAACTTGCTTTGCATTTCTAGCTACATATTGAGCAATCGTGCCTGTCCCGGTATAAAGATCGTAGACTACTTCATTCCCCTTCAGATCTGCAAATTCTAACGTTTTGCGATACAATTCTAATGCTTGTTTATAATTGGTCTGAAAGAAAGATTTTGGTCCAATTTTGAATCGTAAACCATCCATTTCTTCCATCAAAAATCCTTCCCCATAGTAATTAATAATATCCAAATCGTAGATAGAATCATTATTCTTAGGATTAATTGCAAAAACCAACGTCTTTATCATAGGGAACCTCTGCAATAAGTATTGAAATAATTTTTCTCGATTCTCCTGTTCCTCTCTGAATAGTTGAAAAAGAACCATCCACTCCCCTTTTGAATTTTGTCTCATCATAAGGGTCCTCAAAAACCCGTCCTGATTTCTAACATCAAAAAAAGCTAAATTATTTTCAACTGCATAATTCTTTACAGCCAATCGAATTTCGTTGGAAGGATCCTCCTGCAAAAAACATTCTATAAGATCCAAAATCTTGCTCCACATTCCAGGAATATGAAAACCTAATGCATTACGGTCACCAATATTACCAGAAGAATCAATCTCTGACTGAGTCAACCATCGCGAATCAGAAAAAGAAAACTCCATCTTATTACGGTAATAATATTGATCCTCTGAACCAAGTATTGGTAATGTTTCAAAGCCATCCAAACCTCCTATTCTTCTGAGGTTATTGACTACTTCATCTTGCTTGAATTCTAATTGCTTCGTGTAAAAAAGACTTTGCCACTTGCAACCGCCACAAACACCAAAATGTTGACATCTCGGCTCTACTCGAAAAGGTGACTCCTCGATGATATCTAAAACCTCAGCTTCAATATATTTGGATTTAGCCTTTCTCACTCTTGCATTAACCACATCACCAGGGACTGCACCAGTAACCATTACCGTCTTACTTTCTTCTGTTCTACCAATGGCAACTCCCTTAGCTCCAGCAGAAATCAGCTTGATATTCTCGAGAATAATATTTTTATTTTTTTTTCTTGACATTTTGCAAAGGTAAGTTTTACTGACGAAAAAATACGTATCTACAATCCTAAAGAAAATAACAGAAAATGCCTACCTAAATTGTCCACACAAAAAACAAAAAACCTTGTCCAAAAAGACAAGGTTTGTATATAAAATTGAAATTATCAATTATTTTGCTTCTGCTGGTTGTGGCGCTTCTGTTGGTTGTGGCGCAGGTGCAGCTTGTGGATCTTGAGGCATCAACAAATCATTTTGTAACGTTGCTTCAGGTTTTGGAGAAGTTAACCCAGTTAACTTGTCCATTAATTGCACCATTTCTGGATCACCTAAATTAAAGTATAGCTTACCAGCCATTTTTCCATCTTTATCTAGTACGATGAATGAAGGTCTTAACTTGAAACCATATACCCCATAATTCTTTGCAAATTCACCAGACATTCCTCCATCAGCATATAATTGCTTTGCAATGCTTCCTTTGAAAAGTGCAGTACTTGTTTTAGCAAACTGCTCTTTGGTATCATCAAAATTAATGAAAGCAAAATTCATATTCTTACCATAAAAATCCATTACTTGTTTAGCAATTGGAAGAGTAGATTCTTTGATATAAGGAGTCCAAGATGCATAAAACATCACAGTTGTAGGTTTCCCCTTAAGCGAAGACAATTGAAAGTCTTTTCCATCAGCTGTTACTAATTTTCCAGCAGGAACAACCTCTCCTTTTTTAAGTCCAAAAATCGCTTTCTGAACTTGTACCAATCCACTTTTTACACTAGAATCTTTGATTTCAGAATTGATAAGTTCATCCATCTTTTTAACATTCTCGTCTGTAGCATTAGGATTAATCTCTTGAGAAATTACAAATGCTAACAAATAATCTTTTTCTGTCTGAGAAAGATCTTTTCTTTGCTTCAAATATCCACTGAACAAAGCGCTTGTAGATACATCTGTTTTCCCTTTTGCTTCTCTCTCCGCATACTTTTGAAAATCCTCAGTCATTTTTGACAATAGATATTGTCTGTAAGATGCATGTTCTTTAGCTAATTTATCTTTATCCGTTAACAAAGAATTTTCGAAATCAGTTAATAATTTGGAAGGTTTGAAATTAGGATCACCACCCATTTGTTTTTTGAACATAGAGTACTGCGGAATAATCCCCAAAATTCCAGTTTTGATGTCATTTTTCTTCCACTCTACTACGTCGCTATCAGCATTAAATTTCTTCGCACTCTCATCGATACTTTTATCTAGATCCGTCTGAATTTTCTTCATCTCAGCAATAAATGTCTTCTCATCTTTTCCTAATTTTTCTTGCAAATTAAGTTTCTGAGTATAAGTCATTAAATTTTTCTGAACAGCGACAAGAAAGTCGTTATTATTTTTTGCATCCCCTTCAATTTTGAACTCTTGTGGGAAAGTTGCTGCATCACCAGAGATATTCAAAGTTTGACCTTTTTTAAGGTAAATCAAATTCTCTTTTCCACCATAAGAAATAACGTACATCCCATTATGAGGAGCATCAAAGCTACCTTTAAAGTTACCATCCTTGTCCATACCAACATTCACCAAAGGCAAAGTTGCCACTCCAAAAGCGTCAATAAATTCAACTCTTTCCAAAGGAGAACCTCCCTTTACTTTTCCCGTGAATTCTACTTTCTTGGAACACGAAACCATAAAAATGGCCATCAACACTAATACAACGTATTTTTTCATTTTAAATTTTTAAAAAAGTTGGGCAAAGATAATGTTTATCAATTTAGAATTCAATTACATTATCATAAAATATTGCTAAAAAATCAATTAGGTAACTCTCTATTTTAGAAACCGTTCTCATCAAAAGTGAAGGTTAAAGAGATTCCAGCTCTCACGGTTGAAAGTGGAAAAGCTACAGAAATTTTGTACTTGGTCATATTCTGATCATAGAACAAACGAAGCGCAAGGTTTTCGCTCACATTATACTCTGCAGAAAGTTTAAGCGAAAACAATCTCTGTCCACCTGTTATCTGCGAATCATCCAGTAAAATATTAGAAATCCTTGTCATATTATCTCTCAACCTGAAATCCCCTCTAATATTAAGATCGCTTGTTATCTTCTTACCATCCTTTCCTCTTCTTACAGCTCCTCCGAGTCGGAAATCTTTGATAATATACCCGAATCCAACCACGTATTCTTTACCAATATCTTCGGTCAAAGTATGATTAACGAGACCTAATAAGAATGTTCTATCTCGATTGTAATTAAGGGACATTTGGAAATTATTACGCATCGTAAAATCAAAACCAAGAAGTGGTGAAAAATTCTCAATATAGCCAATCTGAGAGAACGTAAATGGATTATAAAAATCTCCATTAACATCTGTTGCAAAATTATCATTAAAATAGTCAATACTGGACTGGATACCTGTTGCTGTATAAGTCGAGGTATAAGAATGCAAAATATCAAATTTAGAAAATTGACCATTAATTATAGGTACATTTCTTAATCCCGAATACACTAATCTCCAGTTAGGAAGAGGGAAACCTGCTTTCTGAGGGTTTGTCATCAATCCATCAACAGATTTTCCTTCAACCGCAGCTTTAAAGGCCGGAATCAAAACATAAGCATTGGCTATGCTGTAACCATCAACAAATCCATCTGCATTAGGAGTACCCATTCGCTGCGAAATCTGCTTCGCATTGGAAACCATATTTTGGTAGATATCATCCCCGCTCATAAATGAAGTTTTCAGCAAAAATGAAGTATTAGAGTAGGTAACCAAATCACTTCCAAAAGAAAAATCAAAAGCCGATGTTGATGGGTCTGCATCTACATTATAACCCGCCTGAACAAAATTCCTCGTATAGTTCTGTAAAATATTAAAATCTATTCGGAAGTCATTAATCGGAACCACTTGCAAATTGGCCGTAATTGTTCTATTTTTCATTTGTGTATAAGAGTCGGTCATATAAGTAGAATTACTTATCCAACCATTTTCAATTGCATTTCTTCTGATGTCCGCTTGCGAACCAAATAAGAATCCCGCAGTCGGACCTCCCAAAGTTTGTCCATAACCATACCAATTAGGTGCAGAAAGGAGACCTGGTAACACCGTTCCGTTATTTTCTTGATAATTAAAATCTAGCTGTCTTAATGAAGTTAAAGCATAGGCTATACTTTGACCTACATTAAGATGATTTTTGAATTTATATTTTTTGAAACGATATTTCTTTTTCTCCCAAGCCTTGGTATAGACTGTATTCAAAGAATCAACTTCTCTCTTTCTACCCATCATAATACTGTCTATCCTTTGGAAATATCCAGATTTCTTAAACAATTTAGGAAAATCAAGATTACCTGTACCCATAATATTATTGGTGTTCTGAGCAATGGTTCCGAGGTTACCTTCAGGACTGCTCAATAATACAGTCGAACGAGAGTTCCAATTATAAGTCATACCATATCCTACTTCCGCAGTGATAAAATCAATCACAGGGAAATATTGGAATGGGAGTTTGTAACTTGCCTGAATCCTATGATTATACAAAACTGGTCTTCCTGCGCGGAATGGACTTTGGAAAATTGATTTGTTATCCATTCCACCTACATCCACATTATCATTTAATGTTCGAGTTGCGGAATTAACTTCAAGTTTTAATGATTTGGCTAATTTCCATTCTAATCCATATTGCCATCCAAAATAGAAGTTTCGGTTTCTTATGACATCAAAGTCGTTCCCGAAATTACCATTCATAATAGCATCGATATTTCTAAATTCTAACTCGTTATAATTTCTATCTAACTCTGTCCGGAACGAGAATCTCGTTGGGATAGGATTAAGATTGAACTCTTTGAACCATTTCAAATTTTTAGCAGATTTTGCGGTATCGCTTACCATTTTGCTAAATGGCTTAATCACCCAAGGTTTGAAGTTGAAGTTATAATCCAAATTACCTCTCAAGTATTGCTGATAATTTTTCTTGGTATACATATCTCTATAATAATCGTCATTATAGACCATCGTTAAAGAGAGGTTTTCTATATCATAAAAACGAGTCTTTTTTTCAGGATTAACCCTCTCCTTTCTCATATTAACGACACCGATACTTCTCTGTTGCGTATAAGTTCTCGCAATTTGTTTTAATTCAGCGGCATTGGCTGCTTTATTAAACTCAACATCGGTGTCCAAAGGATTGTACTTAGGATCATCCGTTGTCTGAGAATAGGAGTAGTTAACTGGAATCTTGATCCCAGTTTTTTCTGGTAAAAATTTGTCAACATTAACAGCTGCGTTAACGCTAAATGCCGATTGAGTAGATTGAGCTCTTTCTGCTGGTCGAGAATCAATATTTCCAAAATCCACTGTAGAATATGCCGCATTGGCATTAACCACTGCAAAGTCTCCCATATTAAAGTTCAAACTTGCATTTCCCGCATATCCTCCTTCATTATCAATCTCCGCAAGTCTAATCTCGTTCACCCAAAGCACCAAATCACGTCCTCTTGGACCAAGACCTCCCGCTGAACGCATACCAACCATTATTGTAGTAATATTTCCTAAAGATGGACGCCCTTTTACAAATATTCTTTTGTCATCAGTAGATGCACTTTCGGTATATCTTTCAATAATATTAGCTGCCGAATTTTTGTCTCTATTAATTTTAAGGTTTACAAAATCTTGAACAGCAAAATCAACTTCATTCTCTGCAGGCCAAATTTCTAATGGCGAAGTTGCCGTTTCTGAAGTAAATTTCAAAGAAGCTTCGTACTCATAATAGTTATCGGTCGCATCACTTCCAAAACGTATAAAAAATTTAGCTTTTGGGTCATATAAAGTTGAAGCTGGATTATCTAAATCCTGCGCATGTACAAACAACTTCAGTTTTTTGTAACGACGCATATCCAATTGAGTATTTTTATAAACCCCTCTAGACTCTGAATCAGCTTCACCAATATCAGTTCCTCTAAGGTAAAGAGAAGATTCATTTTGTCTTTGTGCACCAGCATTTCCACTCAGTACTTGTCTGTCAATTCCCGGAGGAAGTACATATGGAGGCGAATTAAGTCCGTTTTCCTCAAGGTTAACGCTTCCCACTTCGAAGTTTTCGTTATCTATCGTTACTGTTCCTTCATTAATTCCAACAGGTGCTGATTGGTCAGGGAAAATATTTTTGGTATATCTTCTCCAATCACTTCTCACCAAATCAAAAGTACCAAATCTTAAAGTAGATGGCTGATCAAATCCTATCAATAACAATCTGGCAAATCTTACATTGTTAAGAACAGAAAGTTGAGCATCACCTGCCGTAGTCACAAAATCAGAAACAGGAATACGAACCAAATACCATTTGACATTATCAGTCTGACCATTTTCAAAAGTGACATCAACTGTTTTGACATCAACGATATGATTTTGTCCTAGTAGTAATGATGATGGGGATAACTCTACTTCATATTGATTATAACTTTCGCTTTGATCTAAATTGTAATCGTTATTAGCATCCTCGACATCAGGTGTCTGTGTTGCTACTTCCAAAGAATTACTTTTGGAATTGCCTTCCGGATTTTTAAAATACTTGTATCGACCAGGTACAGAAGAAGCAGTACTTCCTGTAAATTTATCAGACAAATAGAACAAAAAGTTATCAGATGCTGGATCCGATTCATTCGTAAAAGGATTTGTAAAACTGGTTCCGAACTTAGCTGCTTCATCAGCACCACTCAAACCATCATAACCCAAATCTTGTGCAGTTCTTTCGTCTCCCTCAGTAGAAAAAGCGTATAAAACAGCAGGTTGATTAGGTTGAGACCCCCAATTAGATGTTGTAGTTGATGTAACATTGGAAGGTGTTGGCAAACCATTCTCATATTGCATATATCCATCCTTCAATACGTCTTCGGAAACATTTCCTAGCTGAAGCAAAAGTTTTGGATTAGTTCCCAAAGTATTTCCATCAGCATAAGGATCCATCATCCAAAATTCGACATACTCGATATTAGAACTCACAAAATTAGACACCGAAATTGGTCTCATAATTCCTGCCCATCTTTGAGATGTTGTTTCGGCATTCAAATTAACATTGTATGGTCCTCTCTCGCTTGGAAAATATGAAATATCAAAAGTATTAGTGAAAATCTGTTCACCCGCAACAAGATCTTTGGAATTATATAATTCTTCCATTTTCACCCTTCTAGAAGCGTGGTTAGAAACGGCATCAGCGTTGATTCCTGTTGGAAGACTTCCACCAACTCCCCAGAAGCGAGGATCAATATTATACCACGTCATTAATCCTCTTCCATTACCGTTAGAAAGGTCATTGCTGCTTCCAGCTCCAGAAAAAATAGGATCACTTTGATTCTTTTCCGGTTTTGAAGCGAGACTCCACGAAAATGGCTCTTTTAAAGATATTTTAGAAGTTGTTTGTTCAAAATCATCGATATAAGATTGCCCGTTAGTTCCTTTATTAAGTCCTGGAAACAAATACGCTCCTTCCATACGGAAATTCACATTGGATGGCGCTTCGGTTTTAACTAAAGGAATCTTATCAGTAACCCTTGTAAGGAATGGAGCAGGACTGTTGTACATTACATTAAGTCCAGCCATCGTGTTATTAACAGACTCATCTCCATAATTAACCTTCTGTGTCAAAGGAACTTCAGAATACTTGATAACCGTACCTCCTAATATAAAATTTTCATTAAAACGATGTTCCAAATTAAGTCCCATGAAGGTTTTCCTTTGGGTATTGAAGGTCATCTGATTTTCTAAAGAAACATTAATGGACTGTCCAGATTGCTTAATAGCTTCATTAATAATGGTCACCGTACCTACTAAATAATCAACGGTATAATCTATGCCCTCTGTTAATTGAACTCCATTAGCCGTAACAGTCACAGATCCTTGTGGTACATTAATAGCACCAAGAGAAATCCCCTGTCCTTGTGAGCCTTTGTAGTGACCTTCGATGGTGTAACGAAGTGCTAAATTACTTTGTTGTGCGATATTTTTCTGCTCGGTGTACAAATCAGAAAAAACATATTGCGGGTTATTCCCAACAACAGATGCCATATAACTACCAAAAGGTTGAACTTTGGTAAAAATCACTTTTCCTTGTTCTGGACGAATGGTAATTTCACTAACGTAGTCAAAAACACCATCTCCAGTTTCACCAGCACTATTGGTTTGTAAGTCACCATTAATGTTAAGTCTATCCCAGTTCAATAACTTCAAAAGGTTAATATCTTGAACACTGGTATTAGGTAAATAATTGACTTTACCTCCAGTTTGCGGATCACGATAATAAACATTTAACATGAAATTATCCTGCGAAACCTGATAAGCATCAAGAGAATAGATATTCTTCATCATCAAGCTCCACATTGGAGAAGTCGTCTTAACTGTTGTATTGGGTTTCAAAAGTTTGGTTACCAAAACTGGACTTTCCTCAGAAAATTCACCAACTTTATAAACGGTGTTAGAACCATTGACTGTAAAGGAGTATGAAACAGCTAGTAATTGATTATCATTTAACCTTTGGGTAAGAGAAATATACCCTAATTGCGCATTATATTGAAACTCTGAAGAACTAAGTTTTCTTGCTTTTCTGTTAAAAATAAATTGCTCTCCATCAGTATAGGTTTCTGGAGTACCAGCTGCATTAGGAAGCGACTGTCCATTGATGGTGTTATAAGCGGTATTAAGATCACGGAGGCCGGTACCTAAAGCATTAATAGAGGCATAGAGATTATTCTGATCATTATCAGGATAACCAGATGCGCCATCCCCAAGATCTCTAATACCTACGATACCTTTTTGTGAAGCTAAATTTCCATTTCCTTGGTCCAAAACCCAAACTTCTAACCTTGTAATGTTAACCCTAGAGTTAATCTGAGGGTAATTAAGAAGCGCGTTGTCATAGTTATTGAGGAAATAATGACCAAGAAAATAATGCTGATTTTCTTCGTAATCAATTGCATTCACCTTGAAGGTATTAACGACTCCTCCTCCTTGTACAGTGATATTTCTGGCCTCCCCTTGTTGTTGGGAAAGAACCATCGTTCCGAAAGTCTTGCCCCACTGAAACTCGGTTTTGATCCCAAAAAGGGACTCAGAACCTCTAATTAAACTTGTAGAAAGAGGCATATTAACATTACCCAACTCTATCCGTTTGAGAATACGGTCTTCTCCACCAGTTTTAGGATCGGTTAAGCCTTTTGTCTGCAAATCTTTCCATGTTCCCTTGGCTTGCCAAGCAAGATTCATTCTGTTTTCAAAAGAAAATCCACTTTGGGTATCGTAATTAGCCTTTAATTGCAAATTTTCACCTACTTTTCCTAAAAGTCCTAGCTGGATTCTCTGATCTAATAGAAATGAAAAACTTGTTCTGTTCTGCGGTAGAATAAGGGGATTATCAATCTTCTGATACAAGCCCCCAAAGTCAAAAGAGGCATATCCACTAGGAATAATCTCAATAGTGTTACCGCCAAAAATGGCTTCGAAAATTTTATTATTAACATTGATACTTTGCAGCAATCCTCTTTTTTTAGCTTCGGATTGATCCTTCCTAAAAAGGGAACTATAAGCGTCAGATTTTTCCTTGAAATACGCAGAAGTTGCCTTCATTTGGGTAAATTCTCGAAATTCCTCTGGCGTCATTACCATTGGTGAACCTGTTATCAAATTACCAACTTTAGGATACACGTAGTACATCCCCGTCTGGATATCATAAAAACCTTCGTATGTTGTTGGGTCTGGTAAAGGAAACTCTTTCCTAACAGAAATACTATCCGAAGGAAGCGTCTGTGCACTCATTTCATAAGAAAATAGTACACAAAAAAGAATCAATAAATGGGTATATAGTGTTGTGTTCCTCACTAAATTTTTTAAATATTTTTTAAAATCTGCTTGACCAAATCCTCCACAGCAATTTCGGGATTCAGTTTTAGAATTTTGTCAGCAATTTTTTCACTCATTTTCTTCGAGATACCAAGTACCTCCAATGCTGATAACGCTTCTTCCTTCACTTTATTATTCGTGAAAGGAGAAACTTCGGCATTAGAGATGTTAAATTTAAGTACTTTATCTCTCAAATCCACTATGATTCTCTCCGCTGTCTTAGCACCAATCCCTTTAACCCTCTGCAAAAGCCCGCTATTTCCGCTCTGTATTCCGTTAGCAATTTCATCAAGGCTTAGAGAAGATAATAAAATCAGGGCAGACACTGCTCCTACTCCATTCACACTTATCAGCAAATTGAACATTTCTTTTTCCAATAATGTTGAAAATCCAAATAACAAATGGGCGTCCTCTCTGATAATCTGCTGGATATAAAGAAAAACTTCTTTTCCTAATACCAACTGTTGGGAAGTCTGCAAACTAATTCCTGCATAATATCCTACCCCTGCGACATCTACAACAACATAAGCAGGCGTAACTTCCTGTACAATACCACGAAGTGAATAAATCATAAACTGAATTTAAGCAAATGTAAAAAATATAATATAAAAAACTGCTATTCCTACGGAAAAGCAGCTAGTAGTTTTGACAAATATCTCTTGAAAGAGTATTTGGATATTGACACCACCTCCAATCCTTAGAACTGAAATCCAAGTCCAAATCTATACATACTACCATAAAGCTATTACCCAATCCTTAAAGCTTCTTTTGCAAAGCAAAAAATACCATTACAAAACCAAAAAGCCTCCTAGCCCAAGCAAAAAACTTAAAATAATAGGCTTTTAGCTCAAAAAAATAAGCTTTTAGGTGCTTAGTAGAACCTAAAAGCTTATCTTGAATAGCAAAACGCAATTCCTTAGGAGGTTGGAGCCGAAGGCTTGGCGCTCCGCTTACTAAATCGTTGACGAAGATCATCATAAACTGGATTAGCGGTCGAAACGCCTTTTGTTGCAGCTTCTTTTACCGTTCCGTAGTATAGCATCCCTGCGGTTAAAGCTTCGCTTCCTGCCAGCATCACGGTATCAGAGATATCTGTGGATAATTGTTGCGCTAGATTGGACAAAGGAGTGAGCGCTTCGGTTAGGGCAACATCTTTCAGAAATTCTTCCTGACTCATATAAGCAGGAGCAAACTCTGGATTGGTAGCCAAATAATTTTTAATTTTTTGTACAGTTGCCAAAGTCTTGTCCCCCATTTTGAAAAGAGACATTCTTTGATCCGCTGTTAAAGCTTGCAAGTATGGAGCAAGAGCAGTTTTGCATTCTTGCAATTTCTGAGAAACCTCGTCAAGTACTGCTTGTGGAATCTCAACACTAATTTGATTGTTGGTACTCATCATTTTGATTTTTAAAAGGTTAATAATAAGATGATGACCAAAAATAAAAATCAAAAATATACAGACACAAGAGGAGAAACACCCATTTTTATACCTACAAAAAAAACTGCTTTTCCGGTGGAAAAGCAGGTGGTAGTTTTTTTTCAATAAGTCCAATAGCAAAAGTATCATTTTATCACCAAATATGAATCTTTATTTTTAGGTTTTTTTATTGTATTCAATTCACAAAAAAGAGCAAATATCGCAATGCTTTTCTACCAAAACAGTAGTATTATTTGTCGAAAATAAGGCTAAGCTATTTATTGTTTACTATTCCTCAATTTCAATATTCAGTTTTCTTGTTGCACTTTTTTTTAACTCGCGCTCCATTTGTTTATAATCTTCTGGTGTGTATGGATTCCCATCACTCTTGTGAAAAACAAATCCTGTCGTTTTGTACTCAAACAATGGATCATCAAAATATCTCTTTTTTAATTTCTTCATATCATTTGTGCTCACTGGTATTATCTTTTCATCGGTCAAACGACCAACATCACATATATTACCAATTCTCTTTTTACTCTTTACAAAAAAATATTTATATATTAATTCTTCATCATAGACTTCAAAAATTAAACCTGGCAAACCATGGAACACATATGGTCCGTAATCTTGTCCAATTTCTTTACAAAACCAAGCGGTCCAAATTCTACCTCCATATTTCGTTATTGCCTTTTGAAGAACGAAATTATCAACAACTTTCGTTTGACTTTCCAAAACCCATTTAAGTTTGATATTCTTTTTAACTTCATAATAGTTTAAGGTGAATTTTTCAAAAAAATCAAACTCATTTTTTGTTTTATCAAATTGCAATATATTATTGAACTGTGGTGCTACATATCTCACTATACCATTACTCAGATTATTGAGTGAATCCGTTTCTACAAATTTGTTGCTTAAGAAAATACTCTTTTCTTTATTATTTTGCAAGACAAAAACATCCCTTAAAATTAGACTATCATTCTTATAAGGCCTATATTCGAAGTTATAGAAATAATCAACTCCTTGTGCATTAAGCAAACAACAAATAAACAAAAAAAAGAATTTCATAATATTTTATATAAAAATTGAGCACTTTACAAGTTGTAAAGTGACTCAATTGATTAATATTTTATGGCTCAAATGAGACATCTTTAATAACAACTTTTTCAGTTTTTGTACATGATTGATCTGGTCCGTTACAAGGAGAACAAGAACACTGAGTTCCAAAAGTACCTAAACTACATCCATTTGCGCATCCTGTACAAGTACATTCTTTCTCAAGCGCAAGAGACATTCCACTAGAAGTAACTTTAAAAAAAGTTCCGATTTCAATTGTGTTATCAATGCTTGATGCTTTCAGGAAATAAGTGGTATTATGGTTGTCATCTTCTGAAGTAATAATTTTAAAATTATCGATTTTCACCTTATAACCTTGATCTGCCAACTTCTGTTCCCAAAACAGTTTAATATCCTCTTTAGTCAAAATCTTTTTCTGACCTTCAGAATTCACAGCATAAAATTTGTTAGCAAAAACATCTTCTAGATTAACGTCATCATGAATTGTAGAAATATTCATAGCTGAAAACATTCCATTACAAAATATCAATAAAAAAAGTGTCGCAAAAAAATTTTTCATTTCAAAATAATTTATTTTTCTCCCTACTTTATTTGCAAATATATAACAGTATATATATTGCTTTACACTATAAAAGCGCAGGAGCAAGATGTTCAGGAAGTCTGCCCTCGTTGAGCAAATAAAGTATTAGGATCTTTTACTATTATTTCGAAGCGTTCTCCTCTGTTTTCCTTGTGTCTTTTTGTGTCTTTATGTGTTTTTTTTTGCAAAAGCGATATTTGGAGAACGTTCCTTATAAATTACTGCACAACACCAAAAGTAGTAACAGACGTTAACAAAGCTATCAAAAAACCTTTGCGATTTTATTGCGATTTGTGCAAATCACAGAAGATTACACTGTCCGAAGCAAAGTTCTATTTTTCAGGGGGGGGGGGATTGCTTTTTTGAGTTGCTGTACTTCATTTTCTAATCTTAAAACTTTTGCAGTCAATTGTTTCCATTGACTTGAAGAGGTTTCGTTTTTTGATTTCATATAAACAGACGCTTCTATGATCTCTTCTATTTCTATATCAAGCAGTTTACATATTTTTTCCCATTCCTGTTTTGAGATTGATGTTTTTCCTTTTTCTCTTCGATTGTAATTGGAGACATCCATACAAAGAAAATCTGCCATTTGTTTTTGGGTATAACCCTTCTGTTTTCGAATCACTTCGAGCTTATGTTTCTTCATTCAATTGTTTTTTCCAAACGAAAATATAAAAACAAAGCAACAAAAGACCCTGTAAATGCGGTTTTTTAAAATAAACCGACAGATTTTTATGAATTACCTGTTGAAAAATAAAATTTACGATGATTCTACATTTGCAATAAATAAAAAACTGCTATTCCTAAGGAAAAGCAGTTCGGTATTTTATAAATTTTTGGAGTAGTAAAAGAAGAAACTTTTCTATTTTTTCTCTTCTCTCCTTTGCGCATCTAGAACGGCAATGGTCGCAAGGTTAACAATTTCATCCACACTAGAACGCATTTGCAATACATGGACAGGTTGTTTCAATCCCATCAAGATTGGACCTACCACCTGAGCTACTTTCATTCCACGAATAATTTTATAGGAAAGATTAGCACTTTCAAGATTTGGGAATACAAAGACATTGGCTGGATTGGTTCCTAATTTAGAAAAAGGATAATCTGCTAAATGATCTGCATTCATCGCAAAATCTGGCTGAATTTCCCCATCCACAACCATCTGTGGAAATTTCTCATGAAGAATCTCCACGGCTTTCGATACTTTCTGCGAAGTTTCAGAATTATTGGAGAAGTTCTCATAAGATAGCATCGCAATTCGGGGTTCGATAGCGAAAGACTTCACTGTCATTTCTGCCATTTTTGCAATATTGACCAAATCTTCAGAACTAGGATTCTTGTTAATGGAAGCATCGGTGAAGAATATTGGTTTTTTATCACTCAAAATCATCATCATAGAAGCGATTTTATCAACGCCTTTATCTTTATCAATGACTTCCAGAACGGGCTTCATTACCGAAGAATAACTTTTTGCAAAACCTACAACTAAGGCATCGGTATCCCCATTTCTCAACATTAAAGGACCAAAATAATCCCTTTGACGAACAAAACGACGCGCTTTATATTCGTTCATTCCTTTTCTTTCGCGAAGCTTCCACAAAGTATCACGATAGATTTTTCTTTTTTCGGTTTGGTCTTCATCCGTTGGATCAACAATAGGAACGTCCAAATCAATCCCGAATCTTTCCATTTGTTCTTTGATATATTTCTTCTCCCCTAACAAAATAGGATGAGCAATTCCTTCTTCATAAAGAATTTGAGCTGCTTTCAAAACATTGTATTCTTCAGCGTTTCCAAGCGTGACTCTTTTTGGATTGGATCTAGCTCGGTTTTGCATCATTCGGATGAGTTTTTCATCACGACCCATTCTGTCCAACAAATGATTTTCGTAATCATCGAAGTCTTCAATAATCTTCCCCGCTATTCCGCTTTCCATTGCAGCTTTTGCAACAGCAATCGACACCCTCGTAATCAATCTGTTATCAAAAGGCTTTGGGATAAAATATTCCGTTCCGAAATTCAAATTTTTTAGATTATAAGCCAACATCACATTTTCTGGAACTGGCTCTTTCGCTAAGTCAGCAATGGCGTGTACTGCGGCTAATTTCATCGCTTCATTAATTCCAGCCGCCTGAACATCTAACGCTCCTCGAAAAATATACGGAAAACCAAGAACATTATTCACCTGATTAGGAAAATCACTTCTTCCGGTTGCCATGATAACGTCCTTCCTAGTCTGAGTTGCCAAATGATAATCAATTTCAGGATCAGGATTCGCTAATGCGAAAACAATCGGATTATCTGCCATTTTATTAAGCATTTCTGGAGTCATGACATTTCCTTTGGAAAGACCAACAAAAACATCCGCACCTTCCAGCGCTTCATCCAAAGTATTTTTATCCGTCTTAACGATGAATTCAATTTTTTCTGAAGTCAAATTCTCTCTTCGATCATTGATAACACCTTTGCTATCACACATGAGAACGTTTTCTTTCTTCAAGCCTAAAGCAATATACAATTTGGTACAAGCAATTGCCGCAGCTCCCGCTCCATTGACAACCATTTTGACTTCGTCAATCTTTTTACCAGAAATTTCCAAAGCATTAATCAATGCTGCCGCCGAAATAATAGCTGTCCCGTGTTGGTCATCATGCATCAAAGGAATATTAAGTTCTTCCTTTAACCTATTTTCGATATAAAATGCTTCTGGTGCTTTGATATCTTCCAAATTAATTCCTCCAAAAGTTGGTGCAATTCCCTTGACGATTTCTATAAATTTATCAGGGTCTTTTTCATTAATTTCAATATCAAAAACATTGATATCCGCAAAAATCTTGAACAACAATCCCTTTCCTTCCATCACAGGTTTCGAAGCTTCTGCTCCAATATCTCCCAAACCAAGTACGGCAGTACCATTAGAAATAACAGCGACAAGATTTCCCTTTCCGGTGTAATCATAGACGGTTTCTGGTTTTTCGTAGATTTCCATACAAGGAATCGCAACACCAGGAGAATATGCCAAAGACAAATCACGCTGAGACGAATGCGGTTTCGAAGGCAAAACTTCAATCTTTCCTTTTGGTTCAGCTTTATGATAATCCAAAGCGGCTTTTCTAAAATTTTTAATATCTCTATTGGTTTTATTTGACATATATTTTATTCTGTTTTTGTTGATAATTATTGACTCCCAAAACGCACAATTCGGGGTATTAAAAATAGGAACAAGATTGCTCCCAATAGTTTAAAAAAAATTAATCGAGAATATAATTCTTGTGATATTCCACAAGGCTTTCGATAGGTTTCTGTACGACTCTTCCTACAGTAAGATTAAGATCGGCTGCAGCTGCTCTAAGAAACTCTTCATAGAAGTAAGCAATTGAACCAATAAAATTGATTTCGGCATCTTTGGCCTCAGCGTAAGGAAGAACTTGATAGTCAAGGAAATTTTTCATTTCATCAAATATCATATTCTGAAAATAAGGATGCTGTTTTCTTTCGACAACAAACCTATTAAAATCAGCCAAGTAGGCATTAGCTCTTGGATTGTGATACATATTTTTGACGGCATCCTCAATCGTAAGATGATATTTTTCGGTAAATTCTTGATGCAAATCCGCAGGAAGTTTTTTCATAAAATATCTTCGGAGCAAATGTTTTCCCATAGCACTTCCACTTCCTTCATCACCGATCAGAAATCCAAGCGAAGGGAGCTCTATTCTTACATTTTTACCATCGAAGTAGCAAGAATTAGAACCAGTACCGAGAATACACACAATGGCAGGCTTTCCGTTGTAAGCTGCATATGCGGCTGCAGTCATATCTTCTTTGACGCTGATTTCAGCCTTGGAAAAAACTTTCTGAATCTCGTTTTTCACTATCATCTGGTTTTCTATAACACCGCAACCAGAACCATAGAAAAAAACTTTAGTAACCTGATTCTTAATAGGATTAAGATGAGTATTACTTTCGATTTCTGGCGCTATAAGCTCGGCTTTTATAATATTAGGATTAAATCCTATCGTCTCGGTTTTGAGATGGAACTTATGGTCTTGATCCAAAATCATCCAGTCGCATTTGGTTGAACCACCGTCTACAATGGCAATCATGTTTTAACATTTTAAAGTTGATGCTAAAATAGGAATTAATCTTGAAATCAAAAGGAACACTCAATTCCGACCATTGAAATGGGAAATATGAAGAGAGCAGAATCCAACCTATTACTCTTCTTGTTGTGATAACCAATCCTCTATCTCCTCCTCAAGATAGGAAGTCTGAAGCTTTATAGAATTAATGAAATCGTCCGGGACACTTTGGTCTTCAGAAGTCTCTAGATTCCACAGCTCTTCCGACATGGTTTCATATTCGGAATATACTCTACGGAATCGCTGATTGTTTTTTTCTAGGTTTTGAATTTGGTCCAAATTAGTTTGGAACTTTCGGTACGGATTTCTCTTTGAATTCATTACAATGTCGATTTGAGTTCTGTGAATTGGTTTTCATTATTGTTTTTTTTTGTTTCTTTAGAAACCTTTCTCTGAAGATTTCATCTTTTAAAGTTAAAAATATTTTTAATACAAAAACATTTTTTAAAAAAAATTGTGAAAATCTTAATAGACTTTAATAAACCTCCGTGGAATCTCTCCAAGAAAACAAAGTCTGCAAGCATTTCTAAGAAAAGTGTAAATTTGCGACCTTGTAATCATCTTTCATGAAACAACTAATCCTAAGTAAGAAACAAGTTATATTTTTCATCATCGCTGGTGGATTGAGCGCTATTGTTGAAGTAGGAAGTTTTAAGTTTTTCAGTGTTTTTATCCCAAAGATTTTTACATTGGAAACTGATTTTTTTGGGGTCCATTATCCTTTAAGTAATATTTTATCCACTAGCTTAGGGATTATCAGTAACTACTACTTAAGTATTTGGTTTGTTTTCGAACGTGGAAAGCACTCTAAAAAAAGAGAATTTGCTTATTTCATGCTCGTTTCATTTTTCAGTACCCTTCTAAGTTTGAGCTTTTTCCAAATCTTCTTCAGGTTTGTTTTTTCTGATAATTTCAGTGTTGGATTCTACACCTTCAGTCCAGAAATGATTAGTAAAATTGCCGCCATCATTATTACATCTATCCTTAGTTACTCTTTGAAGAAAAGAGTCGTATTTAATGGATAAACTTAATTTCATAAAAGGTTTTTAGAACTTACAATCTAAATTTATTACATTTGGTCATCTGTTCTTATAAATAGCATGACGATAGTTCTTAATTACCTGTGGCGTTTTTGGTTTGCTTTGCTGGGAACCGTTTTCACTTTAATATTTTTTATTCCCGTTTATAGTTTATCCTTTCGCAAGGAACACTATAAGTATGCCTATTTTTTTATCCGGCTTTGGTGTTATGCCATTTTCTATGGAATGGGATTCCGTTACCAGCTGACGAATCTTACTTCAAAAAAAACAATCAAAGACCAACAATATGTTATTATATCGAATCACACTTCGATAATGGACATTATGTTGATGCCTATCCTATTTCCTCATCACCCTTTATGTTTTGTAGGAAAGAAAGAGTTGGTTAAAATCCCTATTTTCGGAACCATCTACAAAAGAGTTTGTGTTATGGTTAACCGAACTTCTCCCAGAAGTCGCGCTGAAGTATATAAACGTTGTGGTGAACGAATGGACGAAGGAGATAGTATCGCTATTTTTCCAGAAGGTGGTGTCCCAGATGATACGTCAATTATTCTTGACCAGTTCAAAGATGGTGCTTTCAAACTTTCAGAAACTCATGATTCCCCTATAGCAGTTTTTGCGTTTTGTGGACTAAAAGAAATGTTTCCTTTCGATAATAGCAAGGGTTTTCCTGGTCGAGTACAAGTCTATTTTATTGATATTATGGAACCACAACCAGACATGAAAAATTTGGCTTTTAATAAAATCAAAAATATACTAGAAGACCACTATCCTAAGCAATAATGGCGACCTTGAATCAAGATAAAATTGATTGCCTCACCTCTTAAAACCAATGAAAACATGACTTTTATTAAGTTTTAAATAATTTATCAAAATGAGAAAATAATTAGCTATTTTTGTTAGCAACATTTCTTGATGGTACAATAAACTATATTCACTTGAAAGCTTTTTTTACAAATTCGAAAATAAACATTTAGATATATATGGATACACAAAAGACAAGTCAAAGCTATGCTTTGCCGATTTTGATGATGTTTTTACTCTTTTTCATCATTTCGTTTGTTACAGGTTTACAAAACCCAATGGCTGACATCTTAAAAGGGCAATTTAACTTAAGCAATGCTCAATCTCAATTAGCGAATGGCGCTGTATTTTTAGCATACCTTTTCATGGGTATTCCTGCGGGGAAAATGCTTGAAAAAATAGGTTACAAAAAATCCGCATTAACTGCATTGATTACAGGTTTTGTAGGAGTACTTATCTTATTCTTGGCTGGAAAAGCAGAATCTTTCCCTATTTATTTATTCGGAGCTTTTATCTCTGGATTCTCTATGTGTATTCTTAATGCCGTTGTTAATCCAATGCTTTCAGTATTAGGTTCACCAGTAGGAGCTAACCAAAGGCTGAATTTCGGTGGTGCTCTTAACTCACTTGGTGGAACTTTGGCACCAGTATTAGGTGGATTAGTGGTAGGAAACATTGCAAGTCCAACGATTTCCGATGCCAATCCTTTGCTTTATCTTTCTATGGGTATTTTCGCTTTGGTTTTTGTGGTTTTATCTTCGGTTAGCATTCCAGAACCGCACATCGTAAAAGCTTCAACTGAAAAAAATACTCACAGTCCATTATCCTTCAGACATTTTGTTTTAGGAATGGTGGCTATCTTTTTGTATGTTGGTGTAGAGGTTTCTATTTCTAACACAACCTTAAACTACCTAAAATCATTAAATTTCGATAAAGGAATTGCAGGTTCAATTGTTGGTACTTACTGGCTTCTAATGTTAGTTGGTCGTCTAATTGGAGGGGCTTTGGGAAAAACTTTTAGTTCTAAGCAAATGCTTACCACAGTTTCTGCTGTTGCCATTTTATTTGTAATAGGCTCGATCACCATGGGATTAGATTCCATGGCTTCTTTACCAGCGTTTTCAAGTCAAACGCTATCTTTTGTGATGACTCCAGTCCCTGTTAGCATATTGTTATTGATCCTTTGTGGTCTTTGCCTATCGGTAATGTGGCCAGCTATTTTCAACTTGGCTACTAACGGACTTGGAAAATATACCGCTCAAGGTTCTGGGTACTTCATGACCATGGTTGTTGGTGGTGGTGTTTTGCCATATATCCAAGCGTATGTTGTAGACTCAACAGGAAGTTACCCGTCTAGTTATTGGGTGGTTGTTATCGGATTAGCATTTATTTTATTCTATGCTCTTGTAGGTTGTAAAAACGTAAATACAGATATTAAAGTTGATTAATAATATGGATAAATCATATGCTATAGGAATTGATGTTGGAGGTACCAACACCAAATTCGGAATCGTAAACAGAAATGGAGAAATCCTAGTTCAAGATAGAATCAAGACCAACGAAGGTGGTAATGTTGAAAGTTTTATAGACGAACTTGCTTCAAAATTACAACCCATGATTGACCAGTTCGGAGGAGTTGATAATTTTGTGGGAATCGGAATGGGTGCACCTAACGCCAACTACTACAAAGGTACTATCGAACATGCAGCCAACCTCAAATGGAAAGGAATTATCCCAATGGCTGAGTTGCTCGAAAAGAAATTTCATCTTCCTGCGAAATTAACTAATGATGCTAATGCAGCTGCGGTTGGAGAGCACAAATATGGTGCCGCAAAACACATGAAGGATTTCATAACTATTACTTTGGGTACTGGTGTTGGAAGTGGTATTATCATCGATGGTAAAATCGTTCTTGGATTCAATGGATTTGCTGGAGAATTGGGACACGTTATTGTAAGGTATGACGGAAGGCCTCATAAAGGGACTGGACTTAAAGGTTCTTTAGAAGCATACGCTTCAGCAACTGGAGTTACAGAAACAGCAATTGAACTACTTCAAGAAAACCCAGATACGCCTAGTCTTTTAAGAAATTATCCTATTGGAGAACTTACAAGTGAGACTGTATATAAATGTGCAGCTCAAGGAGACCAATTGGCGAATGAGATTTTTCAATTTACAGGAAAAATTTTAGGAGAATCATTGGCAACTTTTGTTCACTTTGCAGCACCAGAAGCGATTATCCTTTTTGGTGGTTTGACAAAAGCTGGTGACCTTATTATGGAGCCAACCAGACAAGCAATGGAAGATAACTTATTACAAGTATTTAAAAACAAGGTCAAAATTCTTTTCAGTGAATTGAATGAAGCCGATGCGGCAATCCTTGGTGCTAGTGCCTTAGTATGGTAAAATCAATAAATACAAGGACAATAAAATTTTGGGCAGGTACACTACTTGCCCAATTTCTTTTGTTCTATATATTTTCAAAAATACCATTCGTAATAACCTTTTTTGAATGGGTGTTTAATCTGCAGAAAGCAATCCATCAAAAATTATTTGCTTGGATACCTTTCTCAATAGGAGATGTTCTTTACATCATTCTTGGACTCATCTTGCTAATTCTTATAATTAAAATTATAAGAAAGAAAACAAGAAAAAAAGCAATCCTTAACCTACTAATCCTTTTTAATATACTATACTTCACCTATCAAATATTCTGGGGTATGTTATATTTTCAAAAGCCAATTTCAGATAAAATATCAGATAAACAGTATGACTTGGAAGATGTAAAAAATTTAGCTGAGATTTATTTGAAAAAATGCCAAAAATCAAGGCTACTGACCAACCAAGACAAAAATGGCGTGTTCAGTCTCAAAGACATTCGTACGATTGAGGAAGAGATTCGTTTGCAACAAACGAATCTCCCACAAGAAATCAACAATAAAACCTCTTTTCAAACCCCAAATTATAAACCAAGTATATTTGGGTCATTCATGAATTATACGGGTATTTTGGGCTATTACAACCCCTTTACAGCCGAAGCTCAGTATAACAATCAACTGCCTGATACATTCCAACCTTTTACTCTTTCTCATGAAAGTGCACATCAAATGGGATATGCTAAAGAACAAGAGGCCAACTTCATAGGCTACCTTATTGGCAAGGATTCAAAAAATCCTGATTTAAGGTATTGCACAGAATGGTTTGTCCTCAAAAGTCTTTTATATAATATTAACCAAAAGGATGAAAAATTTGTTGATGAAACTCTTTTGAAATTTAGCCCTGAACTAAAAAGAGACTACGAATACGAAGTCAAATTTCAAAAGGAAAACGAAGGAATTATAAGCAGTTTCTTTCATGCTAGTAACGATCTATTTCTAAAATCAAATCAACAAGAAGGAAGCGTCACTTATTCTTATTTTGTTGACTTACTACTGCGATACGAAAACCTGTAAAATTTCAACAAAAAGAGAATCGTATCATTGATACGATTCTCCAAAAACACAAATGATGAAAAAAATTTAATGCCATTAAAAGCCAGAATGCTTTTTAATAGCTGCGTAAAGGTATGAATTTTTTTTTTACTTACTTACTTATTTTCATACTTTTTTTCAATTATTAAGATAAATAAAAAAACTCAACATTTCTGTTGAGTTTTTGTAGCGAAGACGGGAATTGAACCCGTGACCTCAGGGTTATGAATCCTGCGCTCTAACCATCTGAGCTACCTCGCCGTTTTTAGAGTGGTGCAAATGTAAAAATAATTTTTATAATAGCAAAAATTATTTCTTATTTAAAAACGTAAACACGTCAGAAACTTGATTCGGTTTTGCAATAATCTTATTTCCTGAGTCTAAAATGAAAAAAGTTGGAGTTGCAACAATATTGTACTTTTCTACAAGTTCACTATTCCATCCTCTAAGTTCGGTATCATTAACCCAAGAATAAACTTTCGCGGCTTTCTCAAATTTTTCCTTCTCCGAATCCAAAGAAAAACCTACCACTTCAATATTCTTTGATTTTAATTCTTGGTACTTCATTAGCAATTCGGGAAGCTCTTTCTCGCAATGAGAGCAGGTAGACGACCAAAAGACGACAATCTTCCTCTCAGCCTTAATATCTGCAACACTTTTAACTTTTGAATTAATAGCTAACTTAGAAAAAGTATGATTGGGAAAAACAGCGCCAATCTCAGTATTTTTATTAGCAGTTATGGTTGAAGCGAGACGGTCGGTAATAGTACATTTTAGAGAACTAGCCTCCTTAAGATACTTGTCCTTCAAATCTTGCATCGAGTAGACATCAAAAATCTCAATAAATTCGGATAATATCGTTTGCCCTCTCGGAGTTTCAACATTAACTTTCTTTAATAAGCCATCAATATTGGCTTCAACCCCAGATTTAGCACTTAAATTAAGATACTTAACCAAAATGGGCCTTAGCAAAGAGGACGTCTCCAAGTAACCATTTGACAAAACTAAAAAGCCCTCTATATCTTCCTTAGAAGCAGGAACTCCAGCAGAATCTTCAACCAAAAATTTATCATAATTATTTTGATAATAGCTTACAAATGGAAACTGGTCTTTATTAACTTTATAATCTTCACCTAATCTTGAAATCTCTTTGGACAGAGCTAATCCAAAATCAGTATTATCTTTATAGTATTCCTTTATCTGAACTAACGCAGGAAAGATTAATTCATTCTTCTGCTGAATATCTTGCATCCTCTCCATAGCTAAATTAGCAGCATCCAAATAAAGAACTTCTTTTACTTTATTATTGGAAACCTTCAAATTGATTTCAACATTCTTATTTTCAGAAACAAAGCTTACTGATTCATTAACTTCTGGAAAATACACTTTCATCATCCCATAATATGGATCTTTAACTTTAATTTTCCACTCACTGCCAGACTTAGTAACTTTATCTAAAACAACACTCTTAGAACCATCCAGTGTAAATAATATAGCCCCATTTGCGCTAAAACTATCCAACGGTTTGATAGTCACGGAAAACTGACCAAAACCAAGTACTGATATAAACAATGCGAATAAAAAAACAATCTTTTCCATAGAATACAAAATTAAAAAAACTCACCAATAATAGTGAGTTTTTATATAATAATCTAAATTACTTAACTTCTTGCTATTTGTCTTTTCAACTTCTGAGAGTAGAAAACTATAAACAAAACAGCTACTACAGCAAGAATATAGATGTAATCATCTATTGGGGAAGCTCCACCTGGTCCTACTCCACCAACACCCCCACGAGCTTGCGGTTCAGGAGCCGGAGGCTGTGCAATGACCAAAGTAAAGGTACACAAAAACACTACTAAACTTAAAACTACTCTATTAACAATCCTCATGATGATACTATTTTACTTATCTATTAATTTTTGTGTTTACCTTCTGTCCGTTATCCGCAACAATCTTAACTACATATGTTGTCTTAACAGTTTTGTCGAGATTCAAAACATGTATATTCTCAGTTGTTGTATTTTCAGACAAAACCAATTTTCCACTCATATCATAAACTTGAATATCAGCTGATTTCCAAGCTGGATCAAACTCCACTACATACTGATCAATAGAAGGACTGTAAACTACCATTGTTCTTGAAGGTTTTTCAGCAACAACATCTTCAGTGTTGATCTTAGTACTAGCCACTGGCGCTCCATAATAAAGTTTATATTCAAGAGCTGTCCTTGGAATCACTTGTCCTTGTTGTATCTGTCCAATTGTTCCATCCGCCGTCTTATAATAAAATGATAATCCACTAGACAATACACTCTGATTTTTACCAATCAATTGTGCGTTCTCTCTTACCTCAAACTTCAAAGAACTAATATTGGAACTATATAATGCCAATGGGGCCGCCTTACCTTGGAAATCCACTTCATTAGCTTCATTAACATATAACCAATATTTAGAAGTATAATTAGAATCATATCCGCCATTAGCAGCGTTCTCTTCAAAAATACCAATAACACTATTACTTCCTGCTGCGACCTGAGTAGAACGATTAGTTGTATGACCGCTAGTTCCCTCTGGATAAACCACATAGTACGTACGTCCTAATTCATTTCCAGAATTATCCAAAGCAATCACAGCCAACTGCTTAACTGTACTTGTATTAGCCGCTCTAGCTGTTACGCTATAGTCAGTAGAACTAGATCTTGCTGTATAACCAAATCTTCTTAGATTATCAAAATTAACTGTTGGTTGAACGGTATTGTTAGCTAATTTAATAACAAATGTCCCCATCGGCTCGATTACCATCTTATCCACATCTGCAACAGGAACCAGACCACTCGTGTATGTCACATAGTATGACGCGCCATTTGGCGTTGACGTAGTAGCTCCATTTGCCAGTGATGTTACAGTTGCTGGGCTAAATCTAACCCCAACAATATTGGAAATATCTATACCATCTCCAGTCGCTGCAGATTCAATTACACCAACATTAGATAAATCTAGGTTTGTAAAATATGGGTTACCAAATTGATAAATATTTCTTCCATAAGTACCACTCCAAGGATTTGCCTTCTCAAACTCATCTTGTACGTAAGAGTCATATCTCTCTCCATACACATTTCTTGCTAAGCCTCCTCCAAAATTAACGCCCAATCCTGCATCTTTAAGTGTTGCGGTAATACCGTTAGCAATTGGAACTCCACTTATGTTAAAGATTCTTGATCCAGTATCCAAGTTTTTGCTACCAATCATATAGTATCCTGTTGAAGGAAAAGAAATGCCTGTAGTTGTATTTAAACTAGTGGCATGCGTAGAAACAACAGTTCTATTGTTCCATACCAAAATCTCATTTTGAGACCATCTAGTAGTACTAAAAGTTTTTCCAAACTCAGTATTCAAGCTACTTAATTTTTTACCATAAAACGGCATCGCCATCTGCTGATATGTACCTTGCTTGGTTTTCTTAAACTCTTTTGTTACCCAACCTAAAATATTTGCTTGAGGAATCCCGTGTATGAAAAGCTGACCGTAACTACCATCCGTATTCAGTCTAAGAAATATTCGGTCACCCCATATCCTTGGAGTTCCATTTGCTTGAGTTGTTTTAAATGCATCGCTAGATCCTCCGACCACCATTACATTTCCATGTATATCCAATATGCCTGATCCCTTCGTTTCAACACCTCCTCCGTTATACATCAAAGCATCTTCACCGATATAGAAAAGTCCACCGGTGTCAACATAAGTTAGGACATCATTCTGAGCATTTGCAGATAATGCCATAGCTACAAGTCCAAGCGTTAATAAATTTTTTTTCATTTTCTTTTGTTTTTGTGTGTTATACAAAAATCGTAATAACTCATTTGCAAAGATATTTATTTTTTTTTAAAATCAAAATTATTACAGATCAATTCATTTGAATGTTATCAATTAGGACTTTTTTATCCTCTAAATCACCGATTGAAAACATATAATCCTCTAATACTTTCTCCGTTGTCCCTCTCAACCCTCTCGCTCCTAGACCTTTTTCTAAGGTCTCTTCTACAATTTGCATAATGGCATTGTTGGTAAATTCCAATTCTATGCCATCCATCTTAAAAAGTTCTGCGAATTGATTAACAATTGAGTTTTTAGGTTCTTTCATAATTCGTGCCAAAGTATCTTTTGTCAACTTATCTAGATAAGTAATTACCGGAAAACGACCTAACAACTCTGGTATTAGTCCAAATTTTCTTAAATCTACTGCATTTATCTTTTTTAAAATATCTTCATCGTCTTCAGTTTTATTTATTTTTTCAGAACTGAAACCGATAGCTTGTTTATTGAGTCTTCTCTCAATGATTTCCTTAATTCCATCAAAAGCTCCTCCTGCAATAAATAAGATATTCTGTGTATTAACCTGAATATATTTTTGGTCCGGGTGCTTCCTACCACCTTGAGGCGGAACATTAACAATACTACCCTCTAGTAATTTCAACAATCCTTGCTGAACACCTTCTCCTGAAACATCCCTTGTTATACTAGGATTATCAGATTTTCTGGCAATTTTGTCAATTTCATCAATAAAAACAATTCCTTTTTCTGCCTTTTCGACATCATAATCAGCAACCATTAATAATCGCGACAAGATACTTTCGACATCTTCTCCTACATATCCAGCTTCAGTAAGAATGGTAGCATCAACAATACAAAATGGAACATTTAATTCTTTTGCAATCGTCTTGGCAAGTAAAGTTTTACCTGTACCCGTCTCCCCAATCATAATGATGTTCGACTTATCAATCTCTACCTCACGATTCTCATCTTGAGCATGTAACAGACGTTTATAATGATTATAAACTGCTATGGACAATTGTTTCTTTGCCTGATCTTGCCCAATCACATATTGATCAAGGAAGGCTTTTATCTCCTTCGGTTTCTTTAATTCCGAAATAGTCTCTGCTGGAGCAAAACCATTCTTGCTGACACTATCCTTTACAATTGCATGAGCTTGCTCGATACAATTTTCACATATAAATCCGTGCTGACCCGACACTAATATTTCTACCTCTTTTCTTGACCTTCCGCAGAACGAACATTGATTAGAATTCATCTTTATATAATTCTTTATGAAAATAATTTGCCAAAGTATGGATAATTGGCAATTAAATTATGTGTTTGCTATTTTTTGTTGGATTTCCGAATACTCTTCTGGACTAAAAACAAGACGTTCATTTCCAAAATTCAATTCGGAAATTCCAGAAATTGGAACCAAATGAATATGTGCATGAGGAACTTCAATTCCGACAACAGCAATCGTGACTCTTTTCTCAGGATACGTCTTCTCTAATTTCTTTGCAACTTGTTGTGCAAAACTCCACAATTCTCTGAAGTCTTGGTTTTCTAAATCAAAAATTAGATCTACCTCTTTTTTAGGAATTACTAATGTATGACCTTCCACCAAAGGCATCACATCTAAAAAAGCCAAATGTTTTTCGTCTTCAGCTATTTTATATGAAGGAATTTCTCCTTTAACAATTTTCGTAAAAATAGTACTCATGACTTCAATAGTTTTTTAATGAATATCAAAGAAACTTACAGTGTAATCTCTAAAACCTCAAAGGAAAGCTTGTTTCCATTTGGAAGCACAATATCAGCCGTATCACCAACAGACTTTCCTAAAAGCCCTTTTGCAATCGGAGTGTTTACGGAAATTTTACCACTTTTAAGATCACTCTCATTATCAGGAACTAAAGTAAATTTTTGCTCCTGTTTTGAAATATTATTTAGTAACCTAACCGTCATCAAAATAGAAACTTTGGAGCTATCTAATTGTGACTCGTCAATTATTTTGGAATTGGCAATTACATCTTTCAATTTAGAAATCCTCATCTCCAGCATTCCTTGTGCTTCTTTCGCAGCATCATATTCTGCATTTTCAGACAAATCCCCTTTATCTCTAGCTTCAGCAATCTGCTGAGTAATCTTTGGTCTCTCTATTGTTTCCAATTGTTCCAATTCGGATTTCATCTTGTCTAATCCTTCTTTTGTAACGTATGCTGCCATAATTTTATCTTATTTTTTAGAAATAAAAAAATTATCCGACATTTGTCGGACAATGTTTGGTTTCAAAATTCGTTTTACAAAGATATAAATATTTTTTATATGAGCATAAAATCCATTATTAAAATATTATCAATTATATTGGTATTCAGTAGTTTAAGTTTAAACTCATGCAGAAACGAAGAAGAAACCGTAAGTTGTTTTCCTAATTCACCAGTTAACGTCGTGCTAAATCTGAATTTACCCGCTTATTATAATCTGCAAAATGTGGGAGGTTGGATATACGTTAATGAACAAAACTCCGGAACAAGAGGACTAATTGTCGTAAGAACTTCTGGAGGCTTCAAAATCTATGACCGCAATGCACCTCATCTTTGCCCTGACAGCAATACTACTTTAAAAGTTGTTGATAATATCAAAATTGTTTGCGAAAAAGATGGCGCCGAATGGATCTTGCTAACTGGCCAACCAACTGCGGTCGCTTCGTTAGCTCCCAAAACTTATGCCTACAATTACGATTCTTCTACTCAAACTCTGAGCATCTACAATTAATAATTTATGAAAGTCGTAATACAGAGATCTAAAGAATCCACTGTTACAGTAGATAACAAAATCGTAGGTGCAATTACCAAAGGACTCGTCCTTTTGATAGGAATCGATGAAGACGACCAAGAACAAGATGTTGATTGGCTGGTTCAAAAAATATTAAATCTTAGAATTTTTTCTGACCCGGAAGGAAAAATGAATCTTTCTGTGCTTGATATATCTGGTGAAATCCTTTGCATTAGTCAATTCACATTAATTGCAGATTACAAAAAAGGAAATCGACCTTCTTTTATCAAAGCCGCGAAACCAAATCAGGCTATTCCCCTTTTTGAATACTTCAAATCTGAAATCTCCAAAGGCGGACTTAAAACCGAAGCGGGAATTTTTGGCGCTGACATGAAGGTTTCAATCCTCAATGACGGACCTGTCACTATTGTAATGGACAGCAAGTCCAAAATATAAAACACCAATAATCAACGAATTAAATAACTATTTATATATTTTAACATTTATTAATTGTAGTTTCGCACTATCTTTGTTGAAATCAGACAATAATATAATTAACAAAATTTGAAAATGAACAAAAGAATTTTCTTAGCATTACCATTTTTGCTAGCTGGGATGGTTTCTGCACAACAAAAAACAACACCAGTAGCTACTACAACTTCAGCAGTTGCTCCCAATCTAACTGAAGACCAAAAAGCGTCTTATTATATTGGACTTGACATTGCAAGAAATATGAAACGCCAAGGTTTTAATCTTGATGTTGACATGCTCTCTAAAGCAATGAAGGAAGAATTGGCTGGAAGCCCAAAATTGTTGCCAGAATCAGAAATGAATAGTTTTCTACAAGCTTATTCTCAAAAAATGAATGAGAAAAAGATGGCAGAAGAGAAAGCTTTAGGGGAAGCTAACAAGCAAAAAGGTATTGCTTTTCTTGAGCAAAACAAGAAAAACAAGAACATAAAAACAACTGCGTCGGGATTACAATATGAAGTTCTTAAGGAAGGCGACAAAGTGACCAAGCCAAAAGAAACTGACATGGTAACCGTAAAATATACAGGAAAGTTAATCGACGGAACTGTTTTCGATTCTACTGAAAAAAATGGAGGCCAACCTATCGACATCCCACTTAATGGAGTAATCAAAGGTTGGACCGAAGGAATCCAATTGATGAGCAAAGGATCTTCTTACAGATTCTACATCCCTTCTGATCTAGCTTACGGAGAGCGAGGCGCAGGAAACGTCATTCCTCCGGGAAGTACACTTATTTTTGATGTCGAATTAGAGAACATCAAAGATAACACACCACCGCCACCACCACCTGCTCCAGCAAAATAATTAAAACAAAGAAACGCTTCACTTGTTGAAGCGTTTTTTTATTAAATAAATTTAAATTCATCGAAAACAATATAAAATCCTACGTCCTAAAAGGAGAATTCAAGTTTCATTCTTTTCAAAAGCTATAATAGAGAAAAAAGAAATATTATTACGCTATACATATTAATAATAATCATTTATGCTAATTTTTGTGGTAATCATAATTTATTATTTTTGCTAATAACTAAACAAACTTTGAAAAAAAATGAAAATCTTTACATTATCTCTCGGACTTTTTAGTAGTCTAATTTTTAGCCAAGTGGGAATCAATACCAGATCACCCAAAGCAACTTTTGACATCCAAATTGCACCTAACACAACAACTCCGGTAGGAATGATTCCTCCGAGAATCTCAGCCGACTCTCTACAAACTAAAGACTCATTATATGGAGCCGACCAAAATGGAACGCTAATCTATGCCAACGCTCCTGTAAATGAAAATCTAGCATCTCACAAAACCAAAAAAATTACGAGCGTAGGATATTATTTTTATGATGCTAATTATTTAAATCCTGACAATAGCCTAGGAACTTGGCTTCCAATAAATAATACCGATAAATACGCATTTGCAGCAAAAGGCGCAACCGGACTTAGCTTACTTTCACTTGGCATCAATCTTTTAGGTTCAGAATTCAGAACGATTGACTTCTCCTCACCTACTTTACAATATAGCATGGGAGATTCCTACATATCCAATAATCAATATCAAGTCCAAAAATCAGGTTTATACGCCATTAATTATAGTCTCCGATTCGGACAAGGTATTTCAGCAGAACTTTTGTCTGCTCAAAGACCAGGCCTTGCCATTTCGAAAAATACATCAGGAAACACAACTCTTTTGGATTATAGAATTTTCGGAGGAGTCCAACTCTTGGACCTTAATTCGGTTTCCTTACCTTTAATTGGAAATGTCAGCTTAGGCGTTGCCAATGTTTCTCTTACACAAGGACAAATATCTCATATTTATCATCTAAACCAAGGTGATTCGCTCAATTTTGGAGTAATAACTGGAGGACTCGACCTTTCAGTCTTGGGTGATGCGTCAGCAGAACTCTCGATTTACAAATTAAACTAAACTCACAAAAAAAGGAGTAACCACTAATTGATTACTCCTTATATCTCATAAATTAGAACTTTCTTTACTCCGTTTTTGGAGAGCTTGTAAAGTTCAAAGTACTTCTAATTGCCAAATCAGAAGTTGGTGCAGATTTTAAAACATAAACAATCTTCTGCTGAACAACACTTCCAGACTTCATCGTGTTATCTAATAGTTTGCTATAATCAACATCTAAAGAAAGCGAAGTACCAAGATTATCAGCTATATTATCTCTTGATGCTAACAAAACTTCATTACTCCCAGTAGTCAAATAGACTTTTACACTTTTAAAAATTCCCATTCCGTGGTCTCCACTAGTTATCGTCAAAGTCGAATTAGAAAGTCTAATATCTTTAACATTAGTAGAAGTCCCTACCAACTGATTAATTCCGGTCCCTGCTCCTATCACAGACAACGTCGTGTTTGCAGGCGAACCTGATGTTACAGTAATATTAGAATTAAAAGGAAATGTATTCTGCATAATCGACGAAACAGTCGAACAACTCGCCATCACCGCCATGGCGATTACTCCAAATAGTACTTTTTTCATATCAAAAATTTACGTGACAAATTTAGCAAATTCAAGAAAAACTCAATTTTATTTAAACGAACATTTAAAAATAAAATTATGTAAACCCATCCTTATTTTATCGTTTCATAAAATAAAATTTTTGACAAAAAAGTAGCTTCCTTTTTCTGTTCAACTTTATTCCTAATTTCTCTCTTTAAATCATCATCCTTTGTGCGTTCGGCATATTTTAGCATTTGCTTTTCGCTAAAGTTGATTGAACTCAAATGAAAGTTAACTGCAAAATCGCTTCGCTTGCTGTTATGTGCAGTAATAATTCCACCCCAGTTGATATAACTACAAATAAGGACAACACCGTACACATACCAAACCATTCTATTAAATAAGAACGCATTGGTCTTTTGTTTCTGAATTTTAATAAATGTATAAATCAACCCAATCAAGCTAAGACTTAGGAAAGCAATAACACCCAATCTTTTATAAGTCAATCCGTAGTTTTGGATGTACTCCATATTTTTTACAAAAGCGGAAAAAACCAAGACAGCATTGAGCGTCATCCATATTTTTGCTAAAATTTTCAAGAAACCAGCTTTTTTATCAAAGTTAAAATTGGATTTGAAATAAAACAAAATCACCACAATCGCCATAATAATAGACATAATCACGGCATTAACTCGCTCATGCGTCTCGGTTGAAAGTTGATTAGGCGATTTTTGAAACTCATAAAACTGCTCGTAATTAAAAGTGAAAATAAAGGACACCAAAAGAATATTAAGCGCCAAAAGTGAAACTACGCCACTTGTTCTTTCTGCATCCAAGTCCATGAAGCTCCATGTTGGACGAGCTATTTTATCTTCCTGAAGAAAATCATTTTTCAGGTGATGATTTTGTCCGTAGATGAATTTTGGAACGGCATAATTCCAAAGATTGAATGCAATAAAAAAGCCTAAAATAAAAAGCCCAATAACTTGTCCTGGATTAAAATCCCATTCCAAATTGCTAAATAAATTAGCAAAATGGTCACTCCCTACAGAATAGATTCCAAAGAATATCGTCACCAGAATAAGCGGAATAACTACAACTGAAATTATCTTTTGAGCTAAGCCGGTCGTGTTATGTTTTGGGTACCATTCTTCGATTCTAAAAACTCTTACGATGAAAGTAAAAAAGTTGATTGCAAAGGTTGGAATCAGCAAGAGTGGTTTCAGTTCTTTGTTTTGAGATTTGAAAGCTAATAAAAAAGTGAAAAAAAGAACCGCCAAAAAAGATACAAAATCCGCAAACCATGCAAACGCAAATGAAGACAAAATTAAGGCGACAAACACAGCAAAAAAGGAATTATCACGACTGCGTTTTGGCGTTTGATAAAAAGTAAATCCAGCATAAACCAGCCCGAGAACACCGAGATTAAGCCCTAAATTTTCGTTGTAAAACAATATGACAAATAGAGCTGCTGCGAGAAAAAGAATTTGATATTTTTTCATTTTAGTGAAGTTAGGTGTTAGACTTTAGACACGAGATATGAGATATTAGATTTTAGAAAATTGTGGATTCGGGTTGGATTGGTTGAAAATAAATTCTTTCAGGGAATGAATGTTTTTGTCTAACAAGTCCTCAAAATTCCAATGATAAAAAGGCCTCATTTTTCTTCCTTTTCTGAATGCTTTCAAATACATTTTCAAATGTTCAGGATAAACAAAAGTTCCAAAAGTGATGGCTCCTAAAAGATATGCACTTCTTTTCCCATTCCCTAAAAGCAAATATTGCATGGCGATTTCATCAGGCATTTTGGTTCCATATGAAGTTAAGAGATGATGTACATCGTGATTTTCATACTTTGGAATCATTCGGAAACCATGAGTTTTATAAAATTCGCCAAGTTTTCGACCAAGAGAATCCGCCTGAAAGTAAAGCAATTGTTCTTCAGTGAAAGTCCACTGTCTTTTTTTTCTTTTAAAGAATCTTCGATAATTTTTTTGTGCAAATGCAATTACAAAGAGCAGAAAATTTAAGCGTAAGTTTTTCATAATTTGGTTGTTTTAGGGTTGTTAAGTCCTTAGGCCTACAAATTTTTGCATTCCTAAAAAAGATTGATTAAGGTTGAATTATTATCTAAGTATTGATGACTACAGGTTTTCTGTATTCTAATTGAGGTTCTTTGCGATTGACTTTTGATAGCAAAGTTTCCAGAAGTGGAAGCATTTTGTTGAGACCTTCAGTTTTGATAATGAAATTCCAAAGTGGTTCGAACTTCTTCCATCCACCAGTATAGAAAAAATGTTTCAGAATGTGTTTCACGGAATCGTGATTAAGGGAAGATTTCAGAATATTATTCCAACTGTAAAATTCTTTATAAGCCCAATCGTAACCTGCCTTTAAATCTTCTGCAGAAATATTTTTCGTTTGGTAAACTACATTTCTGGTGTCATACAAATCCCAGTTTTTAGTAAGAATTCGCCCTTCCTTTTCAAAATCCTGAAACAGTTTGGTCCCAGGATAAGGAGTCAAAACATGATAAGTAGAGGTGGTAATTGCGTTTTTTACTCCCCAATCTACTGTTCTTTGGAATACATCATTTTTATCTTCATCCAATCCAAAAACAAAACTTCCGTTAATCATAATTCCCAACGAATGCAGTCTTTTTACGGCTTCTTCATAGTCTTTTTTTAGATTTTGTTTCTTATTACTTTGTTTCAAATTCTCTTCAGAAAATGTTTCAAAACCCACAAATAAACTTCTCAATCCCGCTTCTGCTGCTTTCTCGATAATATTTCCTCTAAGAATTGCATCTACAGTTGAAGCACCCTGAAAAACACGATTCATTCCTCGCATCCCTTCAAATAGTTCTGCAGCAAATTTTTGATTTCCCAGAAGATGGTCATCCAAAAAGTACAAATGTTTTCCCGGAAGTCGGTCGATTTCTGCCAAAGCATCATCTACCAATTGGGTGTAGAATGATTTACCTCCGATGAAAAAAGCATCTTTATAACAAAAATCGCAGTGATGAGGGCATCCTTTGGTAACCACAATAGAATTTGGGACAAGATATTTTTCCCTTTTAATCAAATCTCTTCTCACAGGTGGAAGTGTCTCTAAAGTTCTTACAGAAGAAAAATAACGTTTCTTTGGTTTTCTATTTCTGAAATCTTTTAAAAATTCAGGAAAGGTTTCTTCACCTGGACCAAGAAATATGGAATCCGCATGAAGTTCAGCTTCCTCCGGAAGTGACGTTACGTGCAAACCGCCGAGACAAACATAACAACCTTTTGCCCGGTAATAATCTGCAATTTCGTAGGAACGATAAGCATTGGTGATATATACTTGAATAATAACCAAGTCTGGCTCATCGTCCAGTTTTAATTTTTCAACATGTTGGTCTATTAATTCTACTTCGTCATCGTCAGAAAGATAACTTGCTAAAGTAGCCAATCCCAAAGGTGGAAAAAGTGAATATTTTATTGGTCTCCAATACGGATTCTCAGCTTCCGTAAGGGATGGTAGAATCATTTTTACTTTCATTGTTTTGTGGTTTTGGATTTAAAAATTAAGAAAATAGATATTGAATAAAAAGTGAAACCGGAATTATCGGAGGAAGTGAAATAGAAAAATAATACCCTAAGTTGAAAAGGTTTTGTCTAAATATATCAGAGCCCTTCTCGTTGTAATACATATCATATATACTTCCCAAAGTGTAACAGGCATTAGCAAAAAGCAATGCGAATAAAAATCCAATTCCTTGAAATAGTATCGTAAATAGTGTAATCTCAAAATCCTCATCAATTGGATAAATCAACCAAATACCGATGGCACTGTAAAGAATAAATGATACAGCTCCTGAAAGGATAAGACCAATATTGTATTTCAATCTTCGCTTCCACCACCAATCTTTTATTTTATCTAAATTCTTATTCATTGGCTAAAGAATTGAAAGTCCGATCCAAGCATATAAAAGTGCAATTGGAACATTAATAAACATGATTAAACACGCTTTCACACAATCCTTGTATTGAGTTTGAAAATAAAAACTGTACAATAAAAGCCCAGAAATTACAAGCAAATTGGCTAAACCAACATAAAGAAGTGAACCAAATCCATAGTATGCAAAGTCAATATCATGAGTAAAAATATATCCGAACATAAAGATGTTACTGAGAATAAAGGAAATCCAAAAGAAGAACTTTCCGATGTTGATGATTTTTAAATTTTTCATAACTGTGTTTTTTTGTGGATTAAATTCTACGAGCCGTTTTGAGGGAAAAATACATCAGATTGAGTAAGATTCCCATAAGAATGGTAACTCCCCAAGTTCCTGGATTCTCAAATGGATAAATAAATCTGTATAAAATATCTTGTAATAAATTCAGTGGATTACTGACGACATCCCAACTGTTCCATCTTTGAAATCTTCCGAGATAAACTCCAAAACTACTGATGAACAGAAACAGAATCAACATCAGATTTACCCACTTTTTACTGCAGAATTGTTCAACATATTTTTCAATTTGCAACAGGCTTACAAATCCGAAAATCAGCCCAGTCCACGCATATGAAAGAATAACCAACAAATCGAACCAAACCGGAATTGAGTTGCGTTCTTTAAGGTGAAATAAGTCCGTTAGAATATAGGGTGCATTGGGGAAAAATAAAATCCAGACGATAAACAGAAGTCCTAACACCAACTTATTCTTAATTTGCGTATGAACGATGAATGAACTTATCAGCAACGGAACAAGCGCCAAAAATAAATTCCAATTGAGAAATAGATAAATTTTAGTATCACTAACAATATATCTCAGGACAAACAATCCAAGACTAAAAATGCTTAGAAAACCGAGTAAAACAATTTCTTCTTTACGTATGAGTTTCAAATTTTGTGTATTCATATTTTATGCTTTTTGAAGTGTAAATACTGTAATTCCTGGACGGACTCCGAAGCGAATCGGGTAAGAATTTCCTAAAGCACGATTAACATAAAGTGTTCTTCCGGCCTCCAAATCAATTTTTCCTTTGACATACTTTTTATTTTTTATGGGAACAATTGGTGCGTAATCGGCAATCGGAACTTTGCATTGTCCACCGTGAGTATGTCCACTGAGAATCCAACCATCATAACCATTCCAAACATCAAGATCACAAGCATCAGGATTATGACAAAGAATCAGATTGGCTTTGGTATTATCATAGAACTCCATGACTTTCATCGGATTGAAATTGGGAGACCACAAATCTTCAAATCCAATAATATTAAGTCCCGAAATCTCCATTTGTTCATTATTAAGAATCGGAATTCCGTAACCTCTTAAAATGTTGCAAATATTTCCTGCGGAGTCCAAATCTTTCCAACTTTTCCCGTAATCGTGATTACCAAGAACTCCAACTGTTCCGATATTTCCAAGAACTGCATGTTTCATCACTTTGTGTAATGCTTCGTTTTCTTCTACATTTCCATGCTGTACAAAATCACCTGTATAAACCACGAAATCAGGATTGAATTTCTTTGCTTTTTCAAAAGAGTCAATTAGAAATTGCCAATCGAACCGATTACTCACATGCAAATCTGAAATCTGCATCAGTTTCTTCCCAACCAAATGCTCTGGAAGATTTTTGATGGGCATTTTTATTTCGACAAATTCCAACCAATATGGTTCGACTTGCCAAGAATACAATGCAGGAAAAGCACCGACAACAGCCAGTTGAAACATGCGCTTTAAGAATATCTTTCTCGTCATTTTTTTGAATCGAATTTTAACTTCTCGCCAATGGACTTCCGAAAATCCCTACCGCCAATTCAGCCCAAATGAGAGCAAAGACGATAAAAATTCCTATAGCAATTAGAATTCGGTTTCGAATTGACTTTACTTTTCGAAGTGTGAAATCAATCCCGAAAGCTAAACTGAAAAGTAAAACTCCACCGATTAAGAAATCAAAAATTGACCAATTGACTTCTTTGGTAAATTGCATTGCGAAAAACGGTAGTGATAACAATATTCCTGCGATGGAATAGATAACTGTGCTTTGTTGTTTCTGTGTCATCTTATTTAATTATAAATGTTAAATTTTTGATTTTAAATTAATTTATTTAAAGTACTTTGAACTGCAAAGTGAAATTCTAAAAAATTAAAGGCTTACACCTTTTTAACAATAATCATATTTATGTCTCGGGTTTCGGGTAACGAGTCTTATATTTTAATTCTTAATTTTCACTTTCCAACTCGTTTCTCGTAACTCGAAACGCGTCTCTATTTCCCTAAAAGTTTTTCCAAAGCAGTCAAGTGTTCATTGAAGGCTTTTCTTCCGCTTTGGGTTACTCTATAGGATGTTTTCGGTTTTTTTCCGACAAATTCTTTTTTAATTTCAATATATTCTACTTTCTCTAAAGCAGTACTGTGGCTTGCCAAATTACCATCGGTTACGTCCAGCAAATTTTTCATTTCGTTAAAATCCACCCAATCATTAACCATCAACACGGACATAATCCCGAGTCGAACACGACTTTCAAAGTTTTTGTTGAGATGATTAATATTAAGCATTATATCTTTTCAAGTTTTTCAAAATTCAAATTTAACTGTTTCTGATCACAAAATATGACCAAAAACGCCATCAACTAATATGACAAACATTGCCCAAGGTGCCAACAAAATAATGATACAATTCAAAATAATTAGAAAAGTCTTCATTTTGTAACTCACAATATGTCTGTATTTCCGAGAAGCTATCGTTATCAAAAGAACTACAATTGAAATAAAAAATCCAGGAAACACTCCATTAAAGTAAGTCGCAGTAATTGTTACTACTATCGCCATTATTGCAAAAATCAACGAAATTAATGTGACGATATTTAGTGTCTTAGTTTTCATGTTTCTTATTTTGTTAAACTTACATTTCTAATTTTCAAATAATCATAGACTGTAGGGTCTATTGCGATGATTTGTCCATTTTTTATATTTTCAATAGTCACAAAATCGTGGTCTTTAAAAAATGGATTTTTGAAATACTGATGGACATCTACTCCAAAAATTTCAATTTTCCCAACTCTATGCTTTACTTGCCATTCATTGTCCAATCCATTAAATTTCACTTGTTTATTAAGTAATGAAGCGAAAAAATTAGCGTAACCTATGCAATTTGCCTCTCCATTAATCAATAATTCATTTGGGTTTGATGAGCATTTATTAAAACAAAAAATCAGCTGTTGAGAAGTTTTATCTAAAGTAAAATCAATCAAATCTTCAACATTTTCACTTTCATAATTTTCGATGTTAACAACACTATCAAAATTTACTATCTCCCTTTCGTCAACGCCTTTATATTTTACAGCTACTCTAAAAAGAAAACCCCTAAATACTATCGCGACAATCGTGATTACTAATATTATAAAGAAGAATCTTTTTAAAAATTTTAACATCTTAGCTTGATTACATCCTTGACAATAAATTATTCATACTTTTTATACATCACCAATCCATAAATGACATGGAGCAATCCAAATCCAATCGTCCAAAATACCAATCCCCATCCTAAAAAGAAAAGAGATATTAATCCTAAAATAATTTCAAAATATCCTAAATATTGAACATCCGTTAAAGTATATTTTGAGGCGTTAACTAAAGCTAATCCATAAAAAATAAGTGTTGCCGGAGCGATAAATACAAATAAATGATGGTATAAAAGTGCTAAACAAAAAACACCACCCGTAACCAAAGGAATTGCAAAATTAAAAACCAAACGTTTGGTTGTTGCATCCCAAATCTTAACGCCTTTCTTCTTGCTTTTTCTTGCTGTGAAAAAATATCCCACTGAAATTGCAACTGTTAAAATGACTAAGCCCGCCAAAAATAAATGCGTTACTAAATCTTTACCGAAAACATTACGCTCTCCGTCAAAATAGCTAATCCCATTTTTTTCAAAAAGAAAATAAACATAGATGGCTCCGGCTAAAGCTGTGATTCCGGCGAAAACTCCTGAAAGTCCAGAAAGAGAGATGAATCGAGAGCTTCTCTCCATCATTTGACGGATATGAGATAGGTCTTCGTGAAAATTTTTTGACTCCATATAAAGCACTTTGAATTGCAAAGTTAAAATTTATTTTAAAACTGCAAAATCTTTTTTTAAAATTTCTATCAATAAAAAGTTGCTTTAATTTTTAAAGCGCATTTACTTTCATAAAATGACAAAAACTTATTTAACAATTTGTATTTTTGTGTAAAATAAACGCTTAAATATGTTACAAGATATTAGAGTTGCTGTAGATGCTGTTGTTTTCGGTTATTTTGCGAAGAAAGAACTCAACGTTTTGTTGATTCAACGAAATATTGAACCTTTTAAAGGCGATTGGGCGTTACCGGGTGGATTGGTTTTGAATAATGAAAGTCTGGATGATGCCGTAAAACGAGAACTGATGGAAGAGGCAGGAATCAAGCCTGACTTTTTGGAGCAACTTTATTCTTTCGGAAATCCAGAGCGTGACCCTCGAAATCGCGTCGTTTCTGTAGCATACTTTGGTTTGGTTAATCCGACTTATCATCGTCTCCAAGCTTCTACTGATGCAGATGATGCGAAATGGTTTAATATCAATAATCTTCCCAAACTCTCTTTCGACCACCAAGAAATTTTGGATAAAGCTATAGAACGTTTAAGAACCAAAATCCAATATCAACCCATTGGATTCAATTTACTGAAGAAAGAATTTCCGTTTTCTGACTTAGAAGATTTATACAAAACCATTATCGGACAAGAAATCGACCGAAGAAATTTTAGAAAAAAAATTATGAGTTTCGGATTTTTAGAGGAAACCGACAAAGTCCATCAAGAAGGTAGCGGAAGACCAGGGAAACTTTTCAAAATCAATCCTAAAAAATATCAAGAACTCGAAAAAGAAGGCTTCTATTTTGAAATTAAATTAGGCTAAAATCGCATTATTACTTTAAATTATTGAATTAGGCATTTAAGCAATAATTTGTTTGTAAGAGATTGGTTTTGATATAACCATTCTTTGGATGGGGTTTTCAAAAATTCCTTCTTTCATAAGATGTCTG
>NZ_JBYVEB010000018.1:0-40298 GCF_058117085.1 Chryseobacterium sp. CG10_8
AGATAAAAAAGCATCTGAAAATTTAATCATTTACTTTTCAATTATTTACTTACATAATTTTGGTCTATAAAAATGAATTTCTACATCAAACAGTTACTCATCTATTTACTTGTTGTCTTGGGATATGTAGTGATGGGGCTGATAAGCACTCATGGAAGATTCATTTATCCTATAGACGATGCCTATATTCATCTTGCTATCTCCAAAAACTTTGCATTACATCACGCGTGGTCAATTAATCAAGTAGGGTTTGATAGTGCATCTTCATCGACTCTGTACACATTGCTACTTTCATCATTAATAAAATTATTTGGAGTATCAGAGTACTATCCTTTAATCATCAATCTTATTGCAGGTTCTGCTACGGTAATTGTTTTTGTAAAGTATTTATCCAAATATTACGGTAATCCCGAACAAAAACTGGGGCTCTTTCTTTTGATACCATTTACCCTTCTTGCAAGTATGACGGTTCTCGGAATGGAAGTCACCCTACAAATGTTTCTGACTACCACACTATTCTACTTTTTAAAGAAATTTGAATTAAAACAGGACAAAAAATCAGATTTTCTATATCTTAATCTCACTCTATTTTTTCTCAGTGCGACACGTTACGAAACGCTTTTCATTACGGCAGCAATTGTATTTGTCTTTGCACTTAACAATTATTGGAAGAAGATTGGGATTATTTTGTTCTCATCACTATTACCCATAACGATTTTCGGTCTGATCTCCCTTAATCAAGGAGGACACTTTTTTCCTAACACGGTACTGCTCAAAGGCAATGTTCCCAACGGAAGCAATCTATTTTATACCATTTTCAAGGGTATTTTCCTCAATTTTAGCTTTTACAAGTGGCTTCTGATTCCTTTTCTCCTTCTATTTATTTATATGAAAGAAAAGTATCGAGGTAGTTTTATTAATGGGATTAAAACTGAAATACTCCTTGTTATCGTCGTAATTATGGGGCTATTACATAGTATTTTTGCTATTCTTGAGTTGAGATACGAAAACTACATCATGATTGCCTTGCTATTGGTCATCATTCCGATTATTGCTAAAGTCTTTCAATCATATCAATCTTCAAAATCAGAAAGAAAATCAATTGGAAATTTAATAAAATTTGGTTTAGTCATCGGTATCTTTTTTATCGCTTATTATCGTTTTTTCTATTACACTAATGCGAATTTGACCGCTTCCAGAGGAGTATATCAGCAGCAATTCGAAATGGGAAAATTTGTTAAAGAGAACTACCAAAATCAAAATGTAGCTGCCAATGATATTGGAGCAATTGCCTATTTTGGAGACTGCCATCTTACCGACTTAGTAGGGCTTGGAACAACAGAAATAGCAACATTTATCTATGAAAATCGATTTCTAGAGAGGTCTCAATTTCAAAAAAAGATGAAAAGCTTTTATGAAAATTATGCTAAAGAAAAACACCTAAAAATTGCAATTATTTACCCCAATTGGTTTGAAGGCACGTTGCCTGACAACTGGATTCCTGTTGGGCATTGGACTAGAGAGCCAGGTTACGGAACAGCGCAACCAACCGTTGTTTTTTACGCCATGAATGATCAAGAAGCAAAAATTTTAAGACAGAAACTTCTGAAATTCAAACTTAATCCAAAGGTCATGCAAGGAATCTATTAGAAGTTCTTTTTACCCAAATCAATTTCTAAAAAACTATCTAAATGATCCTTTGAAAAAGCTTAGAATAAGCAATATAGTTTTTTTTTGCCGCTCCAAAACTTTCATTAAACATAGCAATTCCAGAATTAGAAGATCCTTCGAAATCTAGAAATTCACTTATATTACAATTTTCTTTAATAAAATTGTTTAACAAAAATGCAAAAGCGCCTTTGAATCTATTGTCCGTATCACGTGAAGAAAATAAGAGATAATTTCTCCGTCCTGATTTTGCAATCAATATTTGCGAAATAACTTCATCGCCGTTGATAAGTTTGCGATAATACAATCTTTCTCTTTCATGTATATTAATCACTAAGTTTTTGAAAATATGCGAATCATAAATCGCAGAAAATTGTGGATATTTTAGTTTTAAATCTGACAAAAACTCATTGTAGTCAAAGGTATCACTAACCACCAAGTCCATTTTTTCAATACGTCGAATATCTTTTTTTCTATCTTTTTTGAAATTCGAATAAAGCTCTAAATATGACGAATTAAGACTAAGAAGATGGTTATCCATCCTTCTTCCTTCAACCGCGAAGTCGGCATAATTATCTTCATTAAATTGGTAAGACCGAATAATACTACTTTTGAATTTTGTGAGGAAGGAAGTAAATTGTTCTTCATCAAGCTTATTAATCGAAAAAACGCCCAATTGTTGACAAAGATTAGGTTGATACAAATACTTAATACCAAATTTAACTTTGTAAGGCAAAGGCATCACAGCATCATAATCGCCATAAATCAAACAATCCCATTTATAATCCGTAACAGCATCAAGATACCAATCTTCGGCATAAATTCGTGATTCCTTAGAATTCAATACACAAGCATTGTATTTATTCCTATCAATATTTTTGTGTAGAATCTTCTTAATCATAATAAACCTTCATCAGCAAAGCTGAAGTATGAATTTTGAGTGATAATTAGGTGATCCAGCAATTGGATGTTCATAATTCGGCCTGCTTCGCCGATTTGCTTGGTAATTTTGAGGTCTTCTTGACTTGGTTTAAGATTTCCGGACGGATGATTGTGCGCAACAATAATGGCGGTAGACAATTGCTCCAAAGCTGTTTTAAAGAGAATTCTAATATCAACAATCGATTGATTGATGCCACCATTGGTTAATTGAGTTTTAAAAACTACCCTGTTACTTTGATTAAGAAACAAAGCCCAAAACTCTTCCGTTCTGAGGTCTCCAAGGAAAGGTTTCAAGAGAATAAAAGCATCATTACTGCTTTCGATTTTCTTTTTTTCGGGAACTTCCTGAGCTCCTCTTCTACGACCAATTTCTAAGGCCGTTGCAATCGAAATGGCTTTGGCTTCTCCGATGCCTTTAAATTTCATAAAATCCTGAACAGAAAGCAACGACAATTGATGCCAATTGTTATCTACAGAATCCAGAATTCGTCTTGCTAATTCGACAGCCGTTTCATCGCGATTACCACTTCCCATTATAATCGCCAATAACTCTGCATCCGAAAGTGCGTTCTTACCTTTTAGTAAGAACTTTTCTCTGGGTCTGTCGTCTTCGGCGAGAAATTTTAGGGACACAGTCTTATAAGTGATATTTAATTAATGATAAATGATATTGAATCTAAACAAATTTAATAAAAAGCATAAAGAATAATCGGTTTTTTAGAAGAATCTATATACTTTGCCACCGTTGTAAAAAACGTGGGTGAAAGCATGGGACAACCCAAACTTAAACACGTTGGACTTTTTGATTCATCATCAGGAACGCAACTCAAAGAATGTAGAACAATAGCTCTTGTCATTGCATTACTATTGGTCTTATCCAAACCTTTCAGTCGATAAGACTTCCCAAACTGTCCAACATATGAACTTGCTATCTGATATTTGCCTAACGAACTTTGATAAGAGCCTTCAATATTGCTAAAAACTAAATCTTTCCCTTTTTGCGAGCCTGAGCCATGAGCAACAATTCCTTTTTCTAAAACTTTGCTATTCTTTAAATCATAAACAAAAAAACGAAATTTGTTAGAAGGAATTCTGAAGTCAATAAACATTGCAAGATCTTGATTATAGGACTTGCCTTTAACAAAATTCTTAACCTCCGAGACTTTATCACTTTTCACAAAAGTTGATGCACTCTGCGATTTCCCATTACAGGAAAGTAAAATGAATAAAGCAAAAAGAATGATTTTTTTCATTGTTTTCAAATTATTTCAGCCCTTTCAATGGGGATGAAGCTCTACAAAATCAAGCCATCTTTCATTACTAATTTTCGGTCAGTAATCTCGGCCAGATTAGGGTTGTGAGTGACCACAACAAAGGTCTGATTGTATTTGTCCCTCAAATCAAAAAATAAACGATGCAAATCGTCTGCATTCTTCGAATCCAAATTTCCAGTTGGCTCGTCAGCAAAAATAATTTTTGGAGAATTAATTAACGCTCTGGCAACAGCAACACGTTGCGCCTCTCCTCCAGAAAGTTCGTTAGGCTTGTGATGCAACCTTTCAGCGATTTTGAGGTCTTCAAAAATAGAAATTGCCTTCTCCATCGACTCCTTTTCATTCTTACCTGAAATTTTCGTCGGCAATAGAACATTTTCTAAAGCTGTAAACTCAGGCAACAACTGATGAAACTGAAAAACAAAACCTATATTTTTATTTCTAAATCGAGACAACTCCTTATCCTTCATATTGAGGAAAGTTTGGTCATCTAAGAAGATTTCTGTTCCATGCTCCTTGGGATTACTCGGATAATCCAAAGTCCCCAAAATTTGCAAAAGCGTGGATTTGCCAGCGCCAGATTCGCCGACGATAGAGACCACCTCTCCTTCTTTGATATGGACATCTACTCCTTTGAGCACCTTAAGGTTTCCGTACGATTTATGAATATTTTTTGCTGTAATCATAGATTTCAAAAATACAAATTAGATTTGAGATTAGCTGAATTGCAGATTATAAATTTGAAACAAAAATTCCTCCCAAAAGAGGAGGAATTTTGAATTTATTTTAATCAAAGTTAGCTTTACAGCCTCCAAAAGATTATTTCATTAAAGCAACATTGTCAAAGGTTGCTCAAGATACATTCTTAAAGTTTGTAAGAATTGTGCTCCAGTTGCTCCATCAATCACTCTATGGTCGCAAGCCAAAGATAGTTTCATCGTGTTACCAACAACAATTTGACCATTTTTAACGACTGGTTTTTCGATGATAGCACCTACAGAAAGAATCGCGGAATTCGGTTGATTGATAATTGATGTAAATGTTTCAATTCCGAGCATTCCCAAATTAGAAACTGAGAATGTAGAACCTTCCATTTCACTCGCTTTAAGACCTTTTGATTTAGCTCTTGAAGCCATATCCTTCACCGATGCCGAAATCTGATTATAGTTCATAAAATCAGTATTCTTCAACACAGGAACAACTAATCCATCAGGAATTGCTACTGCTACACCAACATTGATGTCTCCATGATGTACAATTTTATCTCCTGCCCAAGATGAATTAACTTGAGGATGCTTTCTCAAAGCCATTGCAACTGCCTTGATAACCATATCATTGAAAGAAACTTTGGTATCAGGAACAGAATTCATTTCTTTTCTTGCTTCGATAGCCTTATCCATGTCAATTTCCACCATCAAATAATAGTGAGGAGCGGTAAATTTGCTTTCAGAAAGTCTCTTCGCAATAATATTTCTTACTTGTGAATTAGGTGTTTCTGTCGTTTCTCCAGATACAAAATTCATTGCCACTTGTGCAACAGATTGCTTCGCTTCGCTCGCAATAACAGGACTTACACTTGGTTGGTAGCTCTCGATATCTTTTTTAACGATTCTGCCATTTTCTCCAGAACCTTTTATTGTTGAAATATTAATTCCTTTATCTTCAGCCATTTTTTTAGCTAAAGGAGAAATTGCAATTCTCGAATCAGAATTTGTAGAAACAGCAACAGTTGCAGCTGGTTTTTCAACATTGGTTGGTGTCGCAGGCGCAGCTTTTCCACCACCTGCAATTACTCCAGAAACATCAGTTCCTGCAGGACCGATAATCGCCAAAATAGTATCTACTGGTGCAGCTCCACTTTCGCCAACTCCTTGATAAAGCAGAGTTCCGTTAAATTCTGATTCGAAGTCTTGAACGGCTTTATCTGTTTCGATTTCAGCGATAATATCACCTTCTTTTACAGAATCACCTACATTTTTATGCCACTTCGCTACCTTCCCTTCCGTCATAGTATCCGAAAGTCGAGGCATATTAATCACTTCTACACCTTCAGGTATTACAACATTTGCTGCTGCTTCAATTGAGGTAGACTGACCTTCTGTTTTTGATTCTTCGTCAATTTGTTTCTCAATAGATTTTTCTGTTCTTCCTTCATCAACCATTCCACCTTTAAGAGCAGAAATATCTTCTCCCTGATTTCCTATAATTGCTAAAACCGAATCAACAGGTGCTGCATTGCCTTCTACTACACCTTGAAAAAGTAGAACACCGTTAACCTCTGATTCAAAATCTTGAACAGCTTTATCGGTTTCGATTTCGGCGATGATGTCGCCCTCTTTTACCGTATCTCCAACTTGCTTGTGCCATTTCGCCACTTTTCCTTCCGTCATAGTATCCGAAAGTCGGGGCATGGTTATAACTTCTGCCATAGTTCTTTTATTTGAAAATTGGATCATTTGATCATTTGGTAATTCCGAAATGCAAAATTCTCAGCATTTTCAAATCACCAAATTACCAAATCAACACATTATTTTTTTTAGTTTTCTAATTTGTCTAAGAAAGGATAGTCTTGTTGAGCGTAAACATATTCGTAGATTTTCTCCGCATCTGGATACGGAGAGTTTTCCATGAAATCAATACACTCCTCAACAAATTCTCTTGATTTGTTATCCATCTGCTCTAATCCTGCTTCAGTAGCCCAATTATTTGCTAAAATTCTTGATTTTACCATTTCGATTGGATCATCTTTCTTATGAATCTCTACTTCTTCCTTGCTTCTATATGGTTCTGCATCAGACATCGAGTGACCTCTATAACGATATGTTCTTGCCTCGATGAAGGTTGGACCATCTCCTCTTCTTGCCCTTTCGATAGCTTCATAAGCAACTTCAGCAACTTTTTCAGGATCCATTGCATCAACTGCAACACATGCCATTTCGTAACCTAAACCAAGTTTATAGATATCTTCGTGATTAGCAGTTCTTTTGACAGAAGTACCCATTGCGTATTGATTATTTTCAACAACGAAAACCACTGGAAGCTTCCAGTTCATCGCCATGTTGAAAGTCTCATGAAGAGAACCTTGTCTTGCAGCTCCATCACCAAAGAAGGTAATATTAACTGCTTTTCTGTCATAATATTTATCTGCGAATGCAATACCAGCTCCCAAAGGAATCTGTCCTCCTACAATCCCATGTCCACCATAAAAACGGTGCTCTTTGCTGAAAATATGCATAGAACCACCCATACCTCCAGATGTTCCAGTTGCTTTACCACACAATTCTGCCATAATCCTTCTTGGATCAACACCCATCGCCATTGGATGGATATGACAACGATATGCAGTAATCATACTGTCTTTGGTAAGGTCCATCGCATGTGTAAAACCAGCAGGAATAGCTTCCTGACCGTTGTATAAATGCAAAAACCCTCTAATTTTTTGTTTAAGATAAAGAGAACGACATTTGTCTTCGAATCTTCTCCACATCGTCATATCTTCGTACCACTTAAGGTAAACTTCTTTGGAAAATTCCTTCATAGATATTTGAAATTAATACGCAAAAGTAGGAAAAATCTTTCTTTTTTTTGACAATACTTTCTGTAATTTATCACAAAAAAAGTATTTTTGATTTCACAATTACAATAATGATCGATTCTCAAGAAAATAAATCGCCAATTCTACTGAAAATTTCCAAAATTTTTTCTGATTTTTTCAACCCGCTTAATTCCCTTTTTATCTACTTCTTGTATTATAGCATCATGCACTATACTTGGAGTGAAGCATTGTATGAGTTCTGGCCCATTTTATTAATACTGATACTCCCTATTATCTTATGGATTTTTTGGAATGTCAAAAAGGGAAAATATACCAACGCAGACGTTTCTAATCGCGAACAAAGAAAGACATTGTATATCTTCATCGCAGTAATGATGGTTATTTACCTTGGCTTTATGTATTTTGTGCGAGAACAAGTTGACATGACTGTGTTATTCCTCTTTGCATTGCTTATCCTAATGCAAATAAGTAATTTCTTCATCAAAAGTTCTATGCATACCGCTTTGAATTTTTATACTGCAGCACTATTTTTCACACAAAGTTGGACCATGGGATTCATTTGGTTAGGAGTATCGATTTTGGTAGGTGTCACCAGAATTATACTTAAACGACATACCCCCAAAGAAGTTTTAATGGGAGCTGCATTATCGATTATCATTTCTTTTATTTATCTTTATGCCTACATCCAAAGTCAACATTAATATGAAGCAAAATACTCTTACAGCGGTAGAAGAACAACTGATGATGTTATTATGGGATTTGAAAACCTTCTATCTTAAAGACATTATCGAGAAACATCCTGAACCTAAACCACATCAGAATACAATTTCCACCTACACCAAGTTTCTAACGGAAAAGGGCTATCTGAAAACGGAGAAGGAAGGGAGAATTTTCAAATATTCGGTAGCAATTCCTTTTGAGGCCTACAAAAAACAAATGCTGAAGAACTTCGTTGACGCCTATTATCATGGTTCGGGGCAAGAATTACTAAAATCGCTGGTTGAAGGAAAATATCTGACAGCGGAAGATTTTAACTCTTATTTGGATAACGGAAATTCAACGGCTCCTTCTCCAAAAGTTGAAAAGAAGAACGAAATTGCAGATTACATTAAAGAGTTGACCGAGTCCAAATCCAAAAAGAAAAAGGACAAAGACAAGAAAAAGAAAAAGGATAGGAAAAAGAAATGAAAACAAAACATGCCTTAATCATTTTCGCGATTGGTATTATGCTGCATCTACTTGGAGCCTTATTAAAAGTTTTGCATTTGGGGAATGGAAACCTAACTTTATCGATTGCAATATTTATTGAAGTAATAGGTTTTATATTATTGGTTTACAAACTAATTACACATCCTAATATCTAAAGAATTTTTTCAATAAGTAATTGAATCATTATGTTAAAAAAGGTCCACCATCTTGCATCAAGAGCAGCTAACGTTTTTTTCATTTATCCAATGGTAATTACCATGGCAATTATTGCCGCTGCCTTAGGAGCCTATCTTATCGAAAACCATCTTGATAAAGACTTTACCAGCGTAAAACTTTTGATTATAAGTTTGCTAGGAATCTCCGTGATGTTTGCTGCGAAAATGCTCTCACAGCGAATTGGTAAGAAATATCTGTTAGAGGTTTTGTCGTTATCATTCTTGGTAGGCTACTATTTTATTCTTCCTGATACAGAAAGGGATTTCAACGATACATATGTTTTTGTCCTATTGCCAACTTTTATTTTATCCCATTTATTAGTCGCTTTTGTCGCCTTTATTGGAAGAAAATACAAAGAACTGAGCTTCTGGCAATTCAACAAAAATCTATTTATAAATATCGTTTTAACGGGTATCTTCACAGGTGTATTGGCTGGTGGAATTATGCTTGCGATTGTTGCGGTAGACCAGCTTTTTGACTGTCATTTTGAGGATAGAGTCTTCGGTAGAACTTTCTACTTTTTATCCATTTTGGGAAGTTGCTTTATCTTTTTGATGTTTGATGAAAATGGTCTTCCCTACCTTGAAAAAGAAAGTGAATATCCCATCATCTTGAAGTTTTTCACTCAGTTTGTACTCATTCCTTTATTGATTATCTATCTCGTTATTTTATATTTCTATTCAGGGAAGATATTAATCACGAGTGAGCTTCCTAGAGGATGGGTATCGTATCTAATATTGGCGTATTCCATTGTTGGAATTTTGGCTCAACTTCTCGTTTATCCATTAAAACAAGATACCTCAAAAACATGGATAAGGATTTTCTCAAAAACATTCTATTATACATTAGCTCCACTCTTAATTTTATTATTTGAAGCAATTAATACCAGGATTTTGGAATATGGATTCACGGAACCAAGATATTTTGTTTTTCTCTTAGCAATTTGGTTAACCGTAGTTGTCGCCTATTTTATCCTCTTTAAAAAAGCCAATATCAAGTTCATTCCAATGTCATTATTTACATTTGGATTGTTTGCTTTGATATTTCCCTACTTCAACGCATTTTCTGTCTCTAAAAGAAGTCAAAAAAAGGAATTGATCGAAGTTTTGGATAAAAATGGACTTCTTGAAAAAGGTAAAATCACCTTCAAAAAAGCACTGCCTTTCGAAACAGTGGAAGAGATAACTTCGAGATTTCAGTTTTTGACAGACCGAAAAGAAACTGCTTTTTTATTAAATTATATCCCTGAAAACGAAATCAAAAGATTCCAAAAAGAGTTTGAAAAAGGAGGACGTTCTGTAAGCCAAATGATTTATGACGATTTTAACTCTACTGGAAGAATCAAATCCGAATCGTATAAAATATTTTCTGCTCAGAAAAGCTTTGAAATACAAGGTTATGAGCGATGTTTCGTAGCTGATAATGAAAATGATTTAACATTTGATGGAAATACCTATTCTTTTGCAGAAGACACAAGTTTAGAACCAAATCAGTTTAAATTTAATGGTGAGATTATTGACTTGACGCAAGACCTTGTGAAGATGATTAATTCTTCGAAAAAACTATCGAATCCAGACTATGAAGACCAAGTCAATATTAATGAACAAGTTGCCGTTGATAAGACTGTTAAAGGTTATCAATTGAAATTCATCATCAAGAAAATTGAAGTTACAAAAAGTGAAGGAAAACCTTTAGAAGTTACAATCCTAAATTATCATGATGACTTCGTTATTCTGGTGAAAAAAATGTAATTTCTTTCCATGGATTTCTGAAAAACGACTCAGGAAAGTTGGATTGATATTATTAAGAATTTATTAGAAAATCTATGACCAAAATTTTGGTGAATTAGCTAAAGTCTTTCTGCAAAAGCGATAACATGACCATCAGGATCAGCAAAATAGCATACGCGGTCTCCCCAATCTCGGTCTTCAATAGGGCTTATGAGTTTTGCTCCGATTGCTAAAGTATTTCGAAATTCGTCCTCAATGCTTTCTACATAGAGATACAATTCACATCTTGGAATTTGGTCTCCTAAATCTGGATGAAGCATTTGGTCTCCTAAAATTTTTGCAATCCCTTGATTAGGCATCAATCCTAACTTGCAGTTTTCGTTGAAGTTAAACTCCGTCATCCCTGGAACATCAAGATGAGGAACTTGCCGAAAAAGCTTGGAGTAAAATTCGGCACTCTTTTGCTGATTCTTAACGTACAAAATGGTCTCAACAAGTCTAATGTGTTTCATTTTACAAATCTAAGGTATATAACCAATATCTTTTACCTAATCGTTGGTCTATTTCCTTCAAAACTTTGAAACCTAAGTTCTCATAAAGTCTAATGGCATTACCCATCATTTCGGATGTATGAAGTGCAATTATCTTCTCGCTATTGAGCTTGGCAAAGTCAATACACATTTCGGTGAGTTTTCTTCCAATTCCCTGTCCACAGAATTGAGGAGAAACCGAAACAAAACGAATGTAGCACCAATCTTTATCATAAATATCAGTTGGATTACCTTTAGGGACCAGAAAAGCCATTCCGACAATTTGTTCATCAGAAGTACAAACAAGCGCTTCCGATTTCTCAAGTAAATCTTGATAGGTCTCCATGTTGGAAATATTTTTCGACAAATTTTGCCAATTTTCAGGAGTTAATTGTGATTGAAAATGACTCCAAGAAGCAATCCCAAGATTCCGACAGCCTTGTACATCTGCTAACGTACCTTTTCTATATTGATGTTCCATACTACAAGTTATTTATCTATTCTTGCTTGCTTCCCATAACAAAAGTAGCATTTTCTTTAAGTTTAATCATAAAAAAGCCTGCCCCCATTTGAAAATAAGAAGCAGGCTTTACATTTAATAATTAGCGAAATATTTTACTTTTTCACCATTTTTATGATCATTAAATATCCTATCGTAAAAACTGCCAATCCCATCACGACATAAATTCCATAATCAGCACTGTTTTGTAATGGTAAGGAGATAAAGTTTGGTTTTCCTGTATATCGTTCCATCATCCAAGCAATAGCTGCGATTCCTGCTAAAGAAGCGCCTACGATTCTTACCCATTTGTAGATTTTGTACGGACTTAATAACAAAAACCAAGGCATTACAATCAATATAACAAAGATTTGCATCAACTCAATCCCAATATTGAAGCCTAAAAGACTTAAAATAAACTTCCCAGAATCCAAATGAAGATTAGAGAGTATGGTTGCAAACGCCAATCCGTGAATTAAACCAAAACCCGCTGCAACATAGATTTCTTTGTTAGGAAAAAGAGGTTTTATAGCGTGGATTGCGGTTACCAAAATCGAAAGCGCAATGAGGATTTCCACCCATTTTGTATTTGGACTTAGAAACCCCAAAGAACCAATCAATAACGTTATAGAATGTCCGATAGTGAAGGCTGTGACAATTTTAAGAATGCGAATCAGACTGTATTTTGCACTTCCCGTTTTTACCCAATTTCCATTTGCCGCGATTAATGGTGCGGAAAGTAATAAAACCAATAGAAATAATAAATGATCCGTTCCTTCGGAAATGTGCTCTATCCCAAGAAGGACCATTCTCTTAAAACCTTTCCAATTGCTTCCTTCCTCCAGATTAACTTTGAAGGGTGCAACTTCTGCGGTATCAATATTAGCGGTAATGGAACCGACTTCCGTATTTCCATTTTCGATTTTTCCGTTTTCCCAATCTTGACGAATCGCAACTAAGGTCTTGTGAGTAATCACTTGATGAGCTATTCCATCATAGTAAATGGTAAATTTTCTCGTGTTTTCGTTGTCTTTTGGAGTGATGGTGATGAAAGCTATTAGCTCTTGATACTTTCCTGTCGCTTCTTGTTCATCGGTTTTTATTTCTAATTTATTGAGCTTAATCTCCCAATCTTTTCCTGATTCTCCTTTGATTTTGAAATGAGAAACAATATAATTTCTCAAATCATTTTCGTGAGTTTTCAATAATGTGCCTGTATTTTTGGTCACGTCATATGGAACCGCAAACTGAAGTTCCTTCAAAGGGAGTTGTAATTCGCAATTAATACTTTTGGAATGTACATCCAACAACATCATCGTATTTGGCATTGGATGAGCGAATAAGAAACACAATGGCAACGTTAAGAATAATAGAGAAAGTATTTTTTTCATTGGAAAATGTTCACGCTTTAATTGAATTAAAAAAGAGTAGCAAATTAAGGGAATTTCGGTTTAGTTTTTTTGAAACTTAAATAAAACCCAAACAAACGCATGATTTGTTTGGGTTAAAGTATTATTGCATAGTTCTTATATTAGATCGAAATCTCAATATTATTGATAAGTCGTTGCATAGTCGTTCACTTTATCTCTCCAAATAGAGTGATAATGAACTCCACTTAAGATCACACCACTTTGCGCACTGTATTCGATCCAAACGTGAGGACCATTAATTCTGAAATAATCTCCTTGAGTTGTCATTGAAGTACTTCCACTGTATAATACATAAGTACTGCTTAATTCTGAAGAATAAGTCGACAAAATAGTTGCAGCGTTGGTATCATCGATGTCATTAACATAAGTTTTAATGGCATTCAATAACAATGTTTGTTGAGCCGTAGTTAATGCACTTCCGGCAATTCCGGAATACGTGGTAGGAAAACTCCAATTAACAGTTGGTCCACAGACCAAATCACCAAAAGAAGAACTTGATTTTGCCGTTGCCAATTGAGTACTCGTTAAACTCGCTAAAAACGCCACGAAAGCATCTTTTTCCTGAGAAATTGGAGAATAGGAAGTCCCACTTGATGTAAAAGTTGTTGGCTCAACTGCTGCAAAATGCGGAGTTGCAGAAACTAAAGAACCATTTTTATAAGTATTAGCAACTGTTTTGTGGTGGCCAGTAAACATGATTTCGAAAGTTCCTGAACTTGCAGGTGTTCCAAAAAATGCAATATAGTAATTTCCAGAACCATAAGTACTTCCACCACCATTAGCATATAAATAATCATCCGCCAAAAGAAGTTGCTGTACTTCTACATAACCTTCGTTAGCTGTTGTTCCGCTCATCTCTTTTACAATTGCTTTTGCCAAAGCAACTTGAGTAGAGTTTAAATCTCCTAAACGAAGTCCTTTTCTTGCAGACATTGCAGCAGGAAGATTAGACCACGTTTTGATGTTAGACCAAGTGTAACTTTGATAAAGTGTCGATTGTTGAGTTGTCGAAAGCGATGCTTTGAATTGCTCGCAAAGACAAATCAATTTTGACACTCCGCTTAAAGACGTACATGCCGATGGATCACTTGCTGTTACCGCAGAAACTCCAGTCGTCCCGACGGCGTTAGTCGAAGTCGTCCCGCTCGAATCATCAGTGCTACTGCTTGAATCATCGTCATCATTACATGAGAACGCAAATGTCCCCAACACAATACCTAAAATTGCGAATAGTTTTAATTTTTTCATTACTTATAATTTTTTAAAATTTATACTTTTATTTATTGGAAAAAGAGCAATCGCTTGCTCTTTTTCACTTTCTAAACACAAATCTTTTATATAAAATACTTTTACTTCTTAATAAATTTGGAATTAACAACGCTTCCTTGATTCTCGATCTTAATCATATAAGTCCCATTCATAAGAGCACTCACATTGATATTATCAGCTTTTCCTGAAACCCCTCTTTTGCGGATAACGCTCTTTCCTGACATATCTGTTACTGTAATCACCGCATTGCTGAATCCATCAGCATTGGTTATATTCAAGATATCACTAACTGGATTAGGATAAATCTTAATTTTGGTATTGGCTAAAGAAGCTTCTTTTGTTGCCAAAACGTCGATAGAAGAACCTGATAAATCTACCCCATAATCACTTACATGGTCTCTCCAAACTGAATGATAATGGATTTGGCTTGGAAAAATAACACCTGTTTGACAAGCAAACTCAATCCAAACATGAGGTCCGTCAATTCTAACGTAGTTAGAGTTAGCGCTTAGAAAAGTACTTGCACTTCCAGCTGTTGCACTTCCAGTAAAAGCAATATAAGTTTGATCTAATTCACTTGTATATAGTGACATCAAAGCTGCTGCTGTAGTAGCATCCAAATCTTCTACATAAGTCCGCATCGCTTCTATCACCAAATTTTTCTGTGTCGTAGATAATCCACTGCATACTAAACCTTGCTTGGTGGAAGGCATCGTATTGGTGTTTCCGTTGGTTTCTCCTGGACTCATTAAACAATCACTAAATGTTGTAGATAATTTAGCCGTCGAAAATTGAGTTGAACTAAGGGAAGCTAACATATTTCTAAAAGCCGTTCTTTCGTCCTCCATTGGCGCATAATAAACCGAATTATAAGTAAAAGTTGTTGGCTCTAACGCTACAAATAGTGGAGTTGCTCCAATTACATGACCATTTTTGAAAGCAATATTAGCAGCATAGTGGTGACCACCAAATTGCAACATCCAGGAACCAGTTGTAGAAGGTGTTCCTAAAAAGGCTATCCATCTTAATGAAGAAGTGTAACCACTTCCTCCTCCATTTGCATTAAGGTAATCTTCCGCAACTCTTATTGCCTCCCATTCACTATAACCATTATTTGTTCCCGTCCCCAAAGCTTCTGTAATTACGGCCTGTGCTAAAGTTAGTTGAGCTGAAGTTAAAGCCCCAAACTGAATTCCGTTTCTACAAGTAGATCCACACGGAAGATTGGACCATTTTCTCGCTAAAGAAGCTGTATAAGTCTGCTCCAAAGTAGATTGCTGACTTGTCGACAATGTTGCCTTAAAAGCTAATGCTGCGGTAACAACACTAGTCACAGATTCTGCTTCTTGATCTTGTCCAGAAGAAACAACCGCTGCTGCTGCGATATTGTTTTTTGGGTTATTGAACGGATTGAGGTTTGAAAAATCAACCTTTTTCCCAATAATGGTAGTCATGGTTGCCAAAGAACCTAAAGCTAAGAAGTAGATAATTTTATCACTTCTCAACGAACGAGAAAGTAAATTTGAGTCCATCGTGATTTTTTATTAGTCTAGCGAAAATAGAAATTACTTCCATGTAAATGAAATAAAAGTGGTGAACTGGCTAATTTCTAAGGTTAAGACCTCAATTTTCTTTTTTTTTCTATTTTTTGAGTATGCTATTTTCCAGTTTATCAAGAAAATCTTTCTCAAAGGTGTTGCCTACGGAGACTTCTAGATGTTCTGTATAGATGGTCTTATTACGATAAGAAACAATCTTGGAAAGAGCAATAATGCTGGAACGATGTACTCGAGAAAAATGCTTTTCTGGTAGTTTATCCAAGATACTTTTGATGGTAATTCTCACCAACAAAGGCTTTTGCTTTTCAAGATGAATTTTGACATAATTGTCTTGACCTTCAATCAAAATAATATCATTAAAACTGACTTTAACCAAACCGTAATCCACCCGAAAGTAAATGTAATCTTCGTTGTTTTCAGATAGTAATTTTTTCTTTTCTTGGATACGTTCAATAGTTGTCTTAAATCTTTCAAAACTGAAAGGTTTTAATAAATAATCAATGGCACCAATTTCGTAACTTTCAACAGCGTATTCCTTATATGCAGAAGTAAATACGACATTAACTTCCTGAGGCAAATCTTTATAAAAATCAATTCCAGAGCGAGAAGGCATATTGATATCCAAAAAAATCAAATCCACATGATTTTTCTCCAAATATTCTGATGCTTCGCTGGTTTTCAAAAAAGTTTGCTTAAGATCAATAGAATCGATTCTGGAGCAAAAAGATTCCAGAATTTCTAACGAAGGCAGTTCATCATCGAGTGCAATTGCGCTTATCATAAAGTAATATCTAAATTAACAACAAAGGTTTTCCCAGTGTTATTGATTGTTAAACTATGTTTTTGAGGATAAAAAAGATCAAGTCTCTCCTCGGTATTTTGGATTCCAATGTTGGTGGACTCAATGTTTTGACTTGAGACAATATTGTTAAAAACATATAAAGACAATTGGTCACCAACAACACTAATCGCAATCTTAATCAGAGATTCTTCTTCCGGGTTAACCCCATATTTGAAGGCGTTTTCGATAAAGGTAAACATAAGAAGTGGGGCAATCTTCTTACCAGAGAACTCTCCTTCTACACTATACTCTATCTTCACAGAATCTCTCAACCTCGATTTCTGCAAGTCAATATAATTGCTGATATAGTGAATCTCACACTCTAGTAAAATCTTTTCCTGATAAGAATCTTGTAATAAATATCGCATAAAATCAGAAAGTTTCAGTACAGTATCTGCGGTCTGGTCATCCTTTTTGATAGCGAGTGCATAAATACTGTTTAGAGTATTAAACAAAAAATGAGGATGAACTTGAAGCTTTAGATGTGAAGCTTCTGCGACCAATTTTTCGCTTTTGATTTTCTGATTTCTTTCTTTCTCACTCCAAAAAAATGAAAAAAATATCATTCCGACATATAGAAAAACCAAATGGTCTATCCTACTAAAATGCATTTGAAACCACTCGAACCACGTCTTTTCATGAAAAGATTTTATCTCAACACCAGGTGGTGGCTCATGTGGAGGGTGACCATCCATATCGAACAAAAACCAAGGTAAAAAAATGATTAGTAACTGGCCTAAGAGACTTACCAATGCATAGCTGTAATACTTTCTTTTTGCAAGAAAACTAGGTATGAAATAGAGATTGTTAATGTAAAAAAATACCACTATCAGCGCATTTCCTAAGAAGTCAAACATCATTTCACTAGAAAACATACTTTCCCCTTCATCGATTGGACGAGAAGGCAAAATGATTGGCTGCAACAAAAAAAGCGTCCAAGCAATTATCTGAACTGCTATTTTCTTATTCATGTTTTACTTCGGATTAAAAAGTCTAGAATTACAAATAAAACTAAAATTATTAAAAATCAACGAAGATAGAATGCATTTTGTTGCGAACGCCTTAAAAATTGGGGTAAACTTTACAATATTCCTATCGTACTTTTTGAGCTGTGGAGCGGAAAATCTAAAAAATCTAAAAAATTTAGAAACGCCTAAAGCATGATTGGCGAAAAAACTGAAATATAAGAGAGAGAATTATTTCAACTCAAAAACTACATTTTAAATTTACAAAGAATAACAGTCAACTTTGCGTATAAGAAAAGAAGCCTTGCAAAAATCAATAAATCAAATATTTAACCCGAAAACAAACTCAATCTGAATCTAAAACTCAAAACCCTCTCCTTTTTAGTTCCTTTTTGACTTCTTGAGCTGTTCTGAAATTAGCATGATGATTTTCTCGACCTGCTTCATCTTCGGTATAACCTTCAAAACCGCCATCGATATTGAGATTAAGTCTCTTTAGTGCTTTAGGTAATTTAGAATTAGTAGCAATATTATTATATCCAGAAACACTGTATTCTACACCTTCATATAGATATTGCAAATGATGAGTTGCCGAAGAAATAATGAAAAGCTCTTTTAGGCTATCTTTGTCAGCATTAGCAAAGAAAACACTCTCAATGACGGTATCCACATTATCATCTTGAAGCTCGTCAATTAGAACCATCTGATACTTTCCTTTGGAATCTGGAATCAGTAAATAACCTTCAACATATTGACGTTCGTGAGGATACTCTCCTTTCTCTTGATACCGAAATTCATAGAAGACAATAACTACATCTTGACATCCCCACAAATCCGTCTTTATGACTTCATGAACTACAGAAGAACCTTCGGGTTTATAAGTCTCAGCAATCGCTTTGGGGTCATCAGAATTAGTTGATAAATTTATAGAATTTTCAGAAATTACTGTGACATATTTTGGGCTCGAATAAACTTTCGACCATGAAAAACAAGTAATCATAGCACAATATATAATGATTGGGAAAGATTTCAAATTCATTTGTTTACAAAAATAGCGTTAACCTTAAGGCATTTAATCTGTTTCAAAACCAAATTTAACAGCTTCCACTAGAACATCCACGTTAATTGCTTCCAAGGTTTTGAATTTGATGCAATAGCCAGTTATAGTAGCTTTACCAATTCTTTCGCTATAAGCGTTAATCAAATGTTTTTTGTCCGGTAGCCCTAAAATATAAACAGAAATTCCGCTTGTATTTGCGCTCATGCCGATTCTAAAAAATTCTTGCGTTGTTCCGTTCGCATATCGGATTGTATATTTTCCGTAGCCAATATTAGGATTAGAAATAGCCTTTCCTTCTTTGTTTTTTCCAGTCTCAAACCATTGCTGACAGGTAGGTTCCAACTCATGAATAAGTTGGTGTAAAGTTTCCATTTCAGTGCGTTTTGGCTCCGATTGGCTATCTATATACTCTTGAATCTGCTGTTGAATATCCATCTTTAAATCTACGAAAATCAAACTGAATCACGACTGTAAAGCTGCAATACAATCTTCCCTAATATCCCAGAACTCATCATTAGAATACGGAATTTGCGGATGATTTGACAAATAATCTTTAATATAATCCTTCTGAAACTGAACTTTGCAATCTGTAATTTGCGCAGGAGAAATCTCAATTTCAAGCTTCATATCTTTAACAAAATCCGATGCTTTAGAATTTCGTCGTGTACAATCAACTATTTCGCCTTTAATCCTTAAATAATTATGCGCCTCGGGCATTTCTGGTAAATTATACTTTTTCAAAACAGGTGAAATCTTCGGTGTATTATCAGCATTCATCATGAATATACACATCATCAGTCTAACATCCTGCTCTCCAATTTCATCGGCAAATCTCTTCAAAAAAACATGCTTTGTAGAGCAAGTTCCACCATGATCTTTAAGAATACACAAGAAATCAATTTTATCAGGATTGCGCTTGTAAGGAAGGTTCTTCACATAGGCCGAAACTGATTGAAAATCTATACTTCCAATGCTTTCTAAATGCGCTTTAATATAATTAAAAATCGAATTATTGGGTGACATTTTTTAAATCTAATGAAATTTTATTCAACAATAAATTTTAGAACTTTTTTCCCTGATTTGCCATCAATTTTGACCAAATAGACACCATTTTTCAACTTTAAAGAAGCAAAACGTTGTTTGGATTGTACTACCAGTCTTTCTTCCGAAATCACCAATCTTCCAGATGCGTCAAATACTTGAATACTGGCTTTTCCAAAATCAGCAACTGGAAAAATAACGTCAAAATAATTTTCTTTCACAGGATTAGGAACCACTGCGTATTGCGTACCGTAAGCATTAGGATTAGTACATTCGATTGGGACTGTAAAATCTTCAACTTGGTCATTAATGTCGTCTTTGTCTCCAGCTGAAGCGTTGGCTCCAAGACCTCTCTTAGCAAAAGTCTCCCAAATCATGCAGCGATTTGCACCATGATTCGCGATTAAATCTGCATATAATATCGCATCTCGACCAGAAACAAATGTGGGATTACATTCCTGAATTTTAAGCGCATCCATAACCAACTGAAGAACTTTGCCACTTCCTGAAGTCGGATTATTGACCGCATCAGCTGCAAAACCATATTGATCAGCAAAATTCCAATGCAAATCCCAAAGCATTGTCGCCCACACAAACCCAATCGAATGCACATCGGGTGTCATTGCTCCATCTTCTTCGAATTCCATTCCGTTGGTTTTCCCGTAAGTATAATTATTTACCGCAAAATCAGGTGAATATTTCGCTGGGCGAATTCCGGTTCCTGTTGCGTCTTGTCCTGCCGCAAAAGAAGAAACGGAACGAATCCTATCAACAGTCACTGCATCGGTATTGGTGAACATCGTCGCAAAAAAATCTGACCAACCTTCACCCATTTGTTCTTTGGAAACTTCTTTATTGAGGCAAGAATAGCCATTTCCGGTACTTCTGTTGCTAACTCCATGCGCATATTCGTGAATGATAATTCCGTTGTCAAAACTGCCATCAATATAGACATCTTGAGTCGAATCGTATTTCAATGTGGCATTAACAGTTGCGGGCGAACTTATGGTCGATTTAATATATTCTCCTTCCGAATTTTCAATTAAAATAGAAGGAATCGTTACAGTAGCATCAGTCCCTCCCATGCTGATAAAATTGGTTGATGTGGTTGCATTATAAATAATAGCTCCAATCGCTCCTGCATTCTGCATATTTTTCACCTTTAGTGTAAAATTACAGTTTCCTCTTTCGGCTAACCCAATCTTCCCAGTCATGGAACCAGAAGGCAAATCCGTACATGCGTCCAACACCGAACTCACCATCACATCTCCCGTCACTCCTGTTGCTGTCAATGTGGGTCCAAAAGTCGCTCCTTTGGTTGCGGGTTCTCTCGTGATTGCAGTTGCTGGTGCATTGTAGAAAAGCCTTTTAACATTTTTGGGACTCCAAAGAAACATTTGCATTCTCGGTGATGTTCCTTCCGGAGGTGTAGTAAAATTAGAATTATTGATAGATTCTGAATCCAAAGTCTCCGCCAAAAGAGGATCATTACCAGTCCCTCCTTTTCCAAAATTATTGGTCTGAAAGTTTTTGGAACCTTCATTAAAACCTAATCTATAAAATAAATCATGGGATTTGTTAGAAGTATAAAACAAGTTAGTCGCCGAAGCCGAAACATTATTGAGGTAATTCCCATTAAGATTAAGCGGAAAATCAAAAAGTCGAGTGCTACCTCCATCTGGCGATGTCCCAGGATTATCATTAGCATCGGTATCTTCATAAGCATAGACATTATTTCCTCTTGTGATGGTGTAATGCTGAGTTCCATCAGAATGCCATCCTTCTGGAGACGCATCAAGATACCAGGGATTAGAAACTAAACTTCGTGAGCCGAAATTTGGACTTTCTATAGGTAAAGCAAAAACGTTGTAGGAAGCGTTGTCAGCAGTTTTTAATATCTGATGATTCGAATTATTGGTTTTAAAATTTTTAGATTTTCTTGATAAATCAGTGGTTTCTGGAACAAAATGACAACTTAAAGTCAAATTCTGTTTAATTAAAATTCTTGAATTATTAGCGTCAGCGATTACAGACCAATAATGGTGAGTTGCATCTTCAAATAGAAACTCGTATCCCAACTGGATTGAATTTCCGTTTTTGAAATACATCGGACGAGACTTTACCGTCGATTCATTATTTGCTGAATCTTTGAAATCAACAAATTGAAATGCAGCTTTCTTATCGAACGAAAACTGGTTTTGAATTCCTTTGAAAACCTCTTGTGCAGATTTTGAAGCTGTCCTAGAAGCAGAAGTTTCCATATTTCTCTCCAAATTATCAGAAGTATAAATCACTTTTCCATCTCTGACCACCACCGTTGCCATAGCATTATACAAAGGAATCCCATTAATAGTTTGCTGAATTTTAACAATATTGGCTCTCAATGATGCTGAATATTCTTCGGAATCAATCACATATTCAATAGGTTGATTAGAAAAATACTGAGAAAGGAGTTTTTGATTTTCTTGTGCGTCAACTTGCACCAATAATGTCGAAAAACAAATAATAGCCGAATATAGAAGTCTTCTCATTTCAAAAATAATTGTAGCACTAAAGTACAATTTTTCTTAAATAAAAAACTTTAAAATCTAAACCTGCTTAGAAACAATCATGCCTGAACTTAATACTGCTCTGGAAGCTTATAGTGGTTGCGAATAGTTTTTTTCACTTCATCATTGGGTTTAAAATAAACACCTTTGTCTTGATATCGCCAAAACTCCAATCTATTATCAGCAAACAATGTATCTTTCCCACTTATGAAGGCAAAAGAATAATTGCCATCATCAAAATCAGCAATGATATTATTATTAACAGTAATACTATCTCTTATTTTAATTAACTTCTTTTTTAATTTTCTATTTTTTATACTAACACCTGTCATCTCTTCATCGTCCTCAAAAAAGATTTGCAAAGAAGATCCCCATGTATGATTCTTATCCGAATTCTTTCCATTAAAATAACGCAAAGTAATCTCCTCAGTATTACATGAAACTAAAAATAAAATAAATACGAGAAAAAATTTCCCTTTCATTGAAATAGAAGCTTTTAAAATTTAAATATACAAAAAAACCGCTCCAAAATTGGAGCGGTCATATAAGTCGAATTTCAGTTGGGATTATTTCCCTTCTTCCATTTTCTTTTTCAATTCTGCAAGAGCATCGATATCTCCAAGAGTTGATCTTTCTTCATTAGATGAAGAAGAAGATGTTACTGTAGATTCTTTTGCATTTCTTCTCTCCTCATCTCTGAAGATTCCTGTATGCGAAACAACTACTCTCTTGAAATCTTTGTTAAATTCAATTACTTTGAATTCAGCAGTTTCTCCTTTCTTGATTCTTGAACCGTCTTCTTTCTCTAACAATCTTGAAGGACAGAAAGCTTCTACTTCTGCATCTTCAAACTGAACTTGAGCTCCTTTGTCAAATACTTCTGTTGCAGTTCCTGTGTGTACAGTTCCTTCAGCGTACTTAGTTTGGAATTTATCCCAAGGATTTTCAGTCAATTGCTTGTGACCTAAAGAAATTCTTCTTGCATCAACGTCTAACTCAAGAACAACAACGTTCATTTGATCTCCAACGTTGCAGAACTCAGATGGATGCTTGATTTTCTTAGTCCAAGAAAGGTCAGAAATGTATACCAATCCATCGATACCTTCTTCTAACTCTACGAATACACCAAAGTTAGTGAAGTTTCTTACTGTTCCAACGTGCTCAGAACCGATTGGATATTTTTCGCTGATATTTTCCCATGGATCTTTGTTCAATTGCTTGATACCTAAAGAAATTTTTCTTTCTTCTCTATCCAAAGTCAATACTTCTGCTTCTACTTCGTCTCCAACTTTTACGAAATCTCCAGCGCTTCTCAAGTGAGTAGACCAAGACATTTCAGAAACGTGGATTAATCCTTCTACACCTGGAGCGATTTCTACAAATGCACCATAGTCAGCAAGAACAACTACTTTTCCTTTTACTTTATCACCAACTTTAAGGTCAGCTGAAAGTGCATCCCAAGGATGAGCTTCTAATTGCTTCATACCTAATTGGATTCTTGTTTTATCTTCATCAAAGTCAAGGATAACCACTTTTACAGTTTGTCCATCTTCTAATACTTCAGAAGGATGGTTAACTCTAGACCAAGAAAGGTCTGTAATGTGGATCAATCCATCAACACCACCAAGATCAACAAATACTCCATAAGAAGTAATGTTTTTAACAGTTCCTTCAAGAACTTGACCTTGCTCTAATTGAGAGATGATTTCTTTTTTCTGATCTTCGATATCTGCTTCGATTAACGCTTTGTGAGAAACTACAACGTTTTTGAATTCTGGGTTAATTTTCACAACTTTGAATTCCATTGTTTTTCCAACATATTGATCGTAATCTTTAATTGGCTTAACATCGATTTGAGAACCTGGTAAGAACGCTTCGATACCATGAACGTCTACAATCATACCACCTTTTGTTCTAGATTTAACAAATCCATTAACAACCTCTCCAGTTTCGTGAAGATCGTTAACTCTATCCCAAGCCTTAAGGGTTCTTGCTTTTTTATGAGAAAGTTGAAGTTGTCCACTTTTATCTTCTCTTCTGTCAACCATTACTTCTACTTCATCACCAACTTTAAGCTCTGGATTGTAACGGAATTCGTTAAGAGAAATAACACCTTCTGATTTGAAGTTAATATCAACGATAGCTTCTTTGTCAGTTAATCTAACTACTTTACCTTTAAGAACTTCATTGTCCTCAAGATCTTTCAAAGAACCTTTGTAGATTTCTTCTAAATCATTTTTTTCTTTTCTAGCATCAGCATCTAATCCTGATTCGAATGAATCCCAATCAAATTGTTCTGGTGCTACGTTTTGGTTTACTAAAACCTCTTCTTTTTGTACTGTCGTTTCTGACATAAAAATAAAATTTGTATTCCTTCTTCTCTAACGTTTTGCAAGTGTGGAATTAAAAAATACGGAAGTCATTAATTATTAATGTTTTACTCTTTCAAACCTTGTCCACAAAAAAGTGGTGCAAAAATAATAATTTTTTCTGAATTAACCGCGCTTTTTTCAAATTTATTTACCTCCGGAAACATTCATTTTCAAGGTGTAGACCGATTTTGAAGCCGTAATAAATAAGGTCGAGAAATCCTTACCTCCAAAAGTGACGTTTGCTGTCCATTTTTCAGGCACCGAAATTCGTTTAATTTCTTGACCATTTTTATCGAAAACAATAACGCCATTCCCCGTCAAATAAAGGTTTCCTTGATCATCCAAAGTCATCCCATCTGATCCGAGGTTGCAGAATAGTTTTTTGTTACTCAACTTACCTTCTTCTACAATATCATAAACATAAGTTTTGTTGGCATCGATATCTGACACATATAATTTTTTAGACTTCACACTTCCGACAATTCCATTCGGTTGAACAAAAGTATCGAGTTTGATTATTTTTCCAGTTGACGTTCTATAATAAAGATTTTTCTCAAAAATCTCTTGCTGGAAGTTTTTCCAATAATCTCTAATATACAACGGGTCTGTAAAATAAATTCCACCCTTATCATCCAACCACAGGTCATTGGGGCCATTCAACCTTTTTCCTTCGAAGTCAGCGGTTATGATATCAACTGATTTATCTTTTTTAAATTTCCAAATCTCCCCATTCGCATCAGAACAAGTCACTAAGTTTCCTTCTTTGTCAACAAATGTTCCATTAGCTCTCCCTGTTTTATCCGAAAAGATGGACACTTCATTATTTTTCCAATTCCAGAGATAGATTTTATCGTTAGGCTGATCCGTAAAATAGACACTTCCAGTAAAATCAGCTGCAGGTCCTTCTGTAAAACTAAATTGATCCGACACCAACTCAACCTGTGCACCTTTGCTAACAATATCCTTCGAATCTGTTGAACTTTTGGTAGCACAATTTAACATGATAACAGAAGCAGAAACCAAAACCATTGTTTTTTTCATCATCATAACTTTTTTTGGCAATTTACAACTTGTAATTATCAATAAAAAATTTTCTATCTTTGACTTTATAACAAAAAGATTTTTGATTAATGAACATTAACCTTCCGGATAAACTGTATTATTCTATTGGAGAAGTAGCAAAAGCTTTTGATGTTAACACCTCTCTTATTCGTTATTGGGAGCAGGAATTTCCTATCATCAAACCAAAGAAAAACAGAAAGGGAAATCGATACTTCACACCGGAGGATATCAAAAATCTGAAGATGATCTATTATTTGGTGAAGGAAAAAGGTTATACTTTGGACGGCGCCAAAACTGCACTGACTACCAATCAAAAAATCTCCGAAACCATTACGGTTATTGACCGATTGGAGTTTGTGAAAGCTGAATTGCAGAAACTCAAAGAGTCTCTCGTCGATCAACTAGAGTAACCTTCTTAAAACGTTCCAAATATGAAATCAAATTTGGAATTCCACATCAATCGTCAATATTTACTTGGACTTCTACTTTTAGGAGTCACGTTATTGAGTTTAGGTCTTGCCCTGCCCTACTTTAAGCAGGACAAGCATTTTGATAGTGGAAAGGTAGCATTTGTTCCCGTTGATAAAGCCAAATCCACAATAGCAATAACATCATTTGACCCCAACGATTATTTATTAAAAGATTGGGAAGCATTAGGTTTTACTGAAAAACAATCTCAAACTATTTTAAAGTATAAAAATCTTCTCGGCGGAAGTTTTTCGTCCAAAGACGAAATCAAAAAATGTTTTGTGATTTCCAGTGAAAAATATGACGAAATCAAAGATTACATTTTGCTCCCTGAACATTCTGAATTGGTTAAAAATGGAAATAAAAGTAACTTCGAAAAACGTCAACTAAAAATTTCGAGAGCTTTCAATCCTGATTTGTACACTCAAAATGATTGGGAAAAATTAGGCTTCTCCGACCGACAAGCTGCTGCAATTCTGAAATACAAAAATTATTTAGGAGGAAGTTTCGTCAGTAAGGAACTCTTACAGCAATGCTTTATCATCAATGAAGAGAACTATCAAAAATTAGAACCCTTCCTTATTCTTCCTGATAGAACTCCGGAAAAATTCACTCAGAAAAGCACTTATACGCCGAAAAGTGCTGTGTCCAAAATTCAATATCAAACTTTTGACCCCAACACCTTGGATTTGGAAGGTTGGAAAAATCTTGGATTCTCGGAAAAACAAGCACAGGTAATTCTCAACTACAAAACGAAAAACCTGAAAGGCAGCTTCAAAAATATTGACGAAATTAAAAGTTGTTTTGTTATTTCTCCCGAAAAATTTGAGGAATTAAAGCCTTACATCAACATAAAATCTGAAAGTATTGTTTCCATCAATCCTTCAACCGAACAACCAAAGAAAGAATTCGAGAAAAGTACTTCTGCAAAAACGGACTTCTCCAAAGTTAATCTTAATGCGATTACAGAAAATCAATTACAAGAATTTGGTTTCAGCAGAAAAGTGGCTTCTAATTTTGTAAATTACCGAAACTCTTTGGGCGGATTTGTCAACAAAAATCAAATTTTTGAGGTTTTTTTGATTGAAAAAGATTTAGCTGAAAAACTAACGAGTCAAACAACACTCAATTCTTCTTCGGTGACTAAATATACCCTATTTGATGCGCCTGAAAGTTGGTTGAAGACTCATCCCTACTTTAAATATTCAGCGGATAAAATACTGTACTTCCGAATTAACGACAAAAACGAAAAGCAAATGTGGAAACACATTAACGTCAAACCAGAGTACGTCGAAAAGATGAAATGGTACTTAAAGGAGTAAATAAGAATTTGACTATGTCAGTTCGAGTGATTTTTTGGAATGCAATGAAAAAAAATCGCATCGAGAACTATTAAATTTCACTTCTCGATAAATTCCGCTCCGCTTCGTTACTCGAAGTGACGGTAAGCTAATTTTAAACAATGTAATTCGTCAGTTCGAGGGATTTTTTGAAATGCAATGAAAAAAAATCGTATCGAGAACTATTAAATTTCACTTCTCGATACGCTCCGCTCCACTTCGTTACTCGAAGTGATGGTAAGCTAATTTTAAACAATGTAATTCGTCAGTTCGAGTGATTTTTTGGAATGTAATGGAAAAAAATCGTATCGAGAACTATTACATTTCACTTCTCGATACACTCCGCTCCGTTACTCGAAGTGAAAAAAAAACTAATCAAAAGTCTTTTTAGAATCCGCAACTAATTCCATGATTTGGGACAATTCATCAGAGGTCAAGTCACGCCATTTCCCAACTGGTAAATCGAGCTTGATATTCATAATTCGGATACGCTTCAGCTTTTTCACTTCGTATTCAAGATACTCGCACATTCTTCGAATTTGACGATTAAGACCTTGCGTCAGGATGATTCGGAAAGTCATCGTATCAATTTTTTCAACAAAACACTTTCTGGTTACGGTGTCCAAAATAGGAACTCCATTTCGCATTTTGTTCAGAAAAGCCTCTGTAATTGGTTTGTTAACACGTACGATATATTCTTTCTCGTGATTATTACGCGCTCTCAGAATTTTATTCACAATATCACCATCAGAAGTCAGCAAAATCAATCCTTCACTGGGCTTGTCCAATCTACCAATTGGAAAAATCCTTTTTGGATGATTGATAAAATCCACAATATTTTTCTTTTCTCTCTTGGTATCGGTGGTACAGACAATTCCAACAGGTTTGTTCAACGCAATGTAGACGTGTTCTTCTTCTGGTTCTGTAATTTGTTTCCCATTAACTCTAATATCATCCTCAGAAGAAACTTTGGTTCCTAATTCGGGCAATTTCCCATTAACGGTAATAAGACCTTGTTCAAGAAGTCTATCTGCTTCTCTCCTTGAACAGAATCCAACTTCTGACAAATATTTATTAATTCTAATCTTTTCCAAAATCAATTTTTATTACTGAATAATATAATTCCGTAAGATAAACCTAAAAACCAAGTGCTTTCTTCATCCAATATCTGCGTTTCTAAAACCGCTTGAAAACGATGTCCAAAATGTTTTTTCAAGGTTTCCACCTTCCCAAATCCAATTCCAAAAAAAACAGCATCGTTAGTCGCAGTTTGATTGATTTTGAGTCCACCATTAAGGAAAAAATAAAGTAAATCTTGCTCCTCCAAATCTCCAACAAAAACACAAGGTTTTGCATTAGCATAAATTATATGAAAATTAGGGTCAATATAGCTATATCGAACACCACCTTCTAACGAAAATCGTTTGGCAAAATGATAACCTACTCCAGCTGAAAATCCATAATTAAACTTTCCAGGAGGTTCTTGGTAGTAACCATCAGCATTAAGAAACTCACTACTGCTGTGTCTTGTTAAATCAAAACCTACATTAGCATCAAATGTCGAGTAAAGCCCAAGTCTATTATCAACTTCTTGACCATAAAACAAGGCACTTAACAACAAGAAAAATCCAAAAAAAATCTTTGATTTCATTATTCGCTGAAATTATAATCGTTATTCAAATAATCGGAAGTGGCATCTTCGACACTATACTCACCGATTTTTGTTCTTCTTAAATTGTAAAGATACGCTCCAACACCTAATTCCTGACCAATATCGTGCGCAAGACTTCGTATATACGTTCCTTTGGAACATCCTACCATAAAGCGAACAAAAGGAAAGTCAATTTCGATATGATCGATATAAAAAATAGTCGTTTTTCGAGATTTCATTTCAACTTCTTCTCCCGCTCTCGCCAAATTATAAGCTCGTTCTCCATCAATTTTAATTGCTGAAAACACAGGTGGTTTTTGTTCTATTTCACCTACAAATTTCTTCAATGTTTCTAAAACTTGCTCTTTTGAAATCTGTGAATAATCCCGAATCAAAATTTCAGGCTTTTCGGTATCATAAGATTCAGTTTGAGCTCCAATTTTAATCTCTGTAAAATACTCTTTTGGAGCATCTTGAATTTCGGGAATCTTTTTGGTGAATTTACCAGTGCAAACAATCAAAAGACCAGTTGCTCTGGGATCTAACGTTCCTGCATGACCAATTTTGAATTTCTTTGGCAATTCTTTGAACTCTCTTTTTAGCTTGTATTTCAACTTATTGACAGCCTGAAAACTCGTCCAATCCAAAGGTTTGTCCAATAGAAATATATGTCCAGATTGTAGCTTCTCTGCTGTCATAAGGCTTGATAATGTTTAAAATTAATTTAAATGCTAATTATCGATTCTTTAAAATTTAAGTTTAAACAAAAAATTATTTGAACCAATAAAAATAAATCAACAGCGCAATTCCAACAAAAATTCGGTACCAACCCCAAGGTCTGAAACCATATTTGTTAAGCAAAGCAATAAACGATTTAATTGCAATCCAAGCTACTACAAACGCAACCAAATTTCCAACCAAGAAAATCATAATATGCTCCTGAGATTCCAAAATCATTTCGTATCCCTTTTGTGGATGTGGTGTATTCTTTCCCCATGTCTTTGCAAAAACAGAATAAACCGTAACCGCTAACATGGTAGGAACTGCAAGGAAAAATGAAAATTCTGCAGCAGCCTTACGAGTAAGACCTTGAGTCATCCCACCAATGATGGAAGCTGCACTTCTACTCGTTCCTGGCATCATTGCAAGACATTGCCAAAAACCAATAATTATCGCCTTCTTGAAGGTGATTTCCTTTTCATTGTCTATGACTGGATTCTTGAACCAACTATCAGCAAATAGCAACACAACTCCTCCAAGAACTAACACAGCAGAAATGGCAATTTGATTCCCTAAAACCGATTCGATATAATCATCAAGAAAAAAACCAAGACCCAAAGCTGGAATAACGGCAAATGCCAATTTGTAATAAAACTGTAGATTACTAAAATCAAAAAACTTTCTCCAATAAGCGACCACCACCGAAAGTATCGCCCCAAACTGAATCGATACCTGAAACATCTTCAAAAATTCGGATTCTTCCAAACCCATCAAACTTGCGGCAAAACCCATGTGAGCGGTTGACGAAATCGGCAAATACTCTGTTAATCCTTCTACAATCGCAATAATAATTGCTTTGATTAAATCCATAATATGTGGTTATTTCACATAAAAAGTCAATTGCAATGCAACCGACTTTTAAGTGATATTCTAAAAAATTAATTTATTATTTGTTTCTTTTTAAGATCGCGATGACTTGCATCACAAATCCAGCGATAACTAACAAGGGTGCCAATCTAATTCTTCTGAAAGAAAAAATCCCTTCGTTCCAATTATTAGCATCAAATTTCCCATCAACTGTATTAGCATCCGGTCCAATCATTAGGATAAAACCTAACAAAATTAACCCTAATCCAATATACATATATTGAAAATTTTTCTTCCCAAAGTAGAACACTTTTTCAGCCTGAACCGGCTCTTGCGTCCCGTAATCTTTTGCGGTGATATTGATGTTTTTTTTTGCCATTTTATGAATAATATAAATCGTCGACGTTACTACTTAAAAATCTCCATGTTGCAATTGCAGTACTGACAACCGTAATCAAAATACCTAAACCTGTAACTCCCAAAGCTAACCAAGCATATTGCAAAGTATCTTGGGCAAACGGAGTCTCAATAATAGAAGTGAAATAATACCAAACTCCTGACAAAGCCAAAAGTCCAACCAAAGCTCCAATAGCTCCCAAAATAGCTGCTTCGATGATGAAAGGTTTCAGGATGAATCTTCTTTTTGCTCCTACCAACTGCATAGTTTTGATGATAAATCTCTTAGAGAAAATTTTCAATCGAATAGAGTTATTGATTAACACTACTGCTACCAATAAAAACAAAATCGAAAACCCAAGAATCCAACTCATAATGCGGTTCAAGGTTTTGTAAATTTTCTGACTTTCGGAATCATTTTTAACATCTTTAACTCCAGGAACTGCTGCAATTTGTTTCATTGCACCACCAACCTTTGTAGAATCAATGAACTCCGATTTCAAAGAAACTTCAACTGAAGAAGGAAAAATATCAGCTCCAAATAATTTCTGAGCATTAATTCCAAGACTCTTTTCTGCTTCGATTGAAGCTTGCGCTCTCGAAATATACTTAGCTTTCTTAACTGGCTCTAATTTTTGAATTTTTTCAAAAGCATCTGCCTCTAATTTTGCAATTTTAACGGAATCTTTCGGGTCATAGTTTTCATCAAAGTAAGCATTGACCACCAATTCCTCCTTTAGAAAGTCAGCATATTTCTGAGCATTCAACAAGATCATTCCGAAAAGGCCAACCCAAAATAGCACCAAAGCGATACTGATTACTACCGTAATATTGCTCGATCTAAGTCGTTTTTTATTAAAATCTTCTGCTGTCTTCGCCATTCAATCAAAATTTTTCGGCTAAAATAGAAAAAATCTTCCGAAATTTGCCCCGAATCCTTCAAAATCAGTGTTAATAAAATCATAAAAAACACATGTATCAAAAAGTAATGGCAAGGATTCTAAATATCAAATCGATTACATGATTGTAAAAGCTAAAAAACATCTCGGTCAACATTTCTTAACCGACGAAAATATCGCAAAGAAAATTGCAGACAGTCTTACCTTTGAAGAAGGTCACCTCATTTTGGAAGTTGGCCCTGGTACAGGTGTCTTGACCAAGTATCTGCTAGAAAGAAATAATCCACTATTTTTGGCTGAAATTGATACTGAATCAATTGATTATCTCAAAAAAAATTACTCTAAAATTAATGAAAACACTTTTATTGGTGATTTCTTAAGAACCGATTTTGCTTTTGCACACAATCAGGAAATCGAAATCATTGGAAACTTCCCCTATAATATTTCGTCTCAAATTTTATTTAAAATCATAGACTATTATCAGCAAATTCCAGAAATGGCAGGAATGTTCCAAAAGGAAGTTGCAGAACGTGTCGCTGCGCAACCACGCACCAAATCTTACGGGATCTTATCTGTTCTTGTGCAAGTATATTACGATGTAGAATATCTTTTCACAGTCAATGAAAATGTCTTCAACCCTCCTCCAAAGGTAAAATCAGGAGTTATAAAACTAACTCGCAACCCCAAATCAGGTGTTGAAGGTTATGAAGATATTCTGAAAAAAATTGTAAAAGCAGGATTCAATCAAAGAAGAAAGAAACTGTCTAATTCTTTGAAACCATTAATGATTCCAGACTTTCTGACTTCGCATGAATTCATGGATAAACGTGCAGAAGAATTAAGTGTAGAAGATTTTATTGGTTTTGCTCAGTTGTGGAAAAACGGTGAATAAATAGATAGATTTAGCACCTTCTTGAGGCGAAAATCTACTCACTAAAAAAACCTTCAACTCCAAGTCCGAAAAGTGCAAAATCATATTTTGCAGGGTCTGACTCATCCCAGCTGCGAAGAACTAGATCTAGTTCTTCAATGGTTTTCCAATCGTTCTGGGCCCTTTTAAGAATACCCAACTTTCTGGATACATTTCCCGTGTGTACATCCAGTGGAATTGATAAAAATTTTGGATTAATATTTTCCCAAATTCCAAAATCTACACCCCGAAGATCCTTGCGTACCATCCATCGTAAAAACATCATTATCCTTTTAGAGGCTGAGTTTTTGTATGGTGAACTAATGTGCTTTTGACTTCGATATTGTGGATCTATCGCAAGAAAATAAGTCCGAAAACGTTCGATACTATGGTAGAAATTGGTTTCACCCTCCTTCAAAAGAAAAAGGCTTTCCAAACTTTCAAAATCATTATAAATAGCTTGAAATCGTTTTAGAAAAAAATAAAATCCTCCCCATTAAAAGTCCGATGAATAGCTTTATCTTTCAGAAAAGAAAGATCGGACTCCTTGAAATTTTTAACAAAATCATAAGGTTCTTGGTCGAGATAATCCAGTATTTTGTTTGCCGAACTAATAATGCTCTTCCTATTTCCCCAAGCAATTGTTGCTGCAAGAAATCCTGAAATCTCAATATCTTGTTTTACCGAAAAACGATGCGGAATCTGTATTGGGTCATTTTCAATAAAAGAGGTCTGATTATAGAGATCAACTTTTTCGTCAAGAAAAATCTTAAGTTCTTCTCGATTCATTAGATTCTTCCTGTCTTTCTTCTTTTGAGTTCTCTTTCAATTAAGCCAAGTTCGCGACCCGTTTGACCTGCTACTGAAGTATTTTCTTGAGCTCTTCTCGTTAAGTAAGGAACTACTTCTTTAACAGTTCCGTAAGGAAGATATTTGCAGACATTATATTTCATTTCGCCCAAAAGATAAGAAATGTTATCACTCATCCCGTATAATTGACCAAAATGAATTCTTGGATCATCATGTTCGAGATTCTTCTCTTTCATTTTTTCGAGTACAATTTCATTGGATCGTTCGTTGTGGGTACCGAAAAAAGCGGAAACTTTATCCAAATTATTCATTACAAAATCAATCGCTGCATTATAATTATCATCTGAAGCTTGTTTTGTGGGCTGAATCGGATCTTCATACCCTTTTTCGGCAGCTCTTGCACGCTCTTTCTCCATATAAGCTCCTCTCACGAATTTGTATCCCAAGAAATAGCCTTTTTCATTAGCTCTTTTAATATCTTCAGCCAAATACTCCAGTCTTTTGGTTCTATACATTTGAATGGTATTCCAAACAATGGCTTTTTCACGATTATATTTAGATTTCATTTCATTAACCAATGCATCTGCAGCATCTTGCATCCACGATTCCTCTGCATCTACCATCAGCACAACGTTTCTTTCATAAGCCATTTTACAAACACCTTCAAATCGAGCTACCACTCTGCTCCACTCATCTTTCTCAGCATCAGTGAGATTAGAAAAAACCTTACCAACTTTGTCATACAAATCCAATCTTCCAAAACCTGTTGGCTTAAAAACCACAAATGGAATCGCAGGATTACCTTCCGCAAATTTGATATTCTCTTTAATTTCTTCAAAGGTTTGGTCAAAAGCTGCTTCTTCCTCCGCTCCTTCTTTGGCATAATCAAAAATACTTCCAATATGATGCGTGAACATCTGTTTCACCACTTTCATACTTTCTTCTCTTGATTCACCACCGCAAAACTGCTGAAACATGGTATCTTTGATAAGTTTTCTTGCAAAAGGTAAGTCATTGTGGACTGCAAAATTCATGATTTTGATACCAAAACTTGTTAAATGCGGATGCTCAATAGCCTTAAACATCCAATAAGCTTTGCGTAGTTGCGAATTTGATTTGTCGATAAAAGCGACCTGAGTATTGTTGAAAATGGACATATTTTTCTTTGAATAAATTCCCTCAAATTTAAGAATTGTTTCGCTTTCCCAAAAGTAATTTAGTACTTCATTATTACTCCATCGGCAAGCATGGCTACAATACCAATAAAAAGCCAGGACCTAAGAATATTCAGTAAGAAAAAATTTCGCATTTTCTGACTGGAATTCAACAAGATAATGCCCAAAATAAAAATAACCACACTAACAACGAAGAACCAAGACATCACTGATTGCGAACCCATAATGTTAAAAATCATTACCGAAATGACTGAATTAACAATCAAAAGTGACGCAATTACATATTTTGCAACAGAAAAACCATAAGTATTAGGGATGGTCGAATAACCAAAAACACGATCGACATTACTGGTGAGTAAATCTTTAACGATATCAATGACGAACAAAATCAAAAATAAAAAAATAGCCATCAAAAAAATCTTCAAAGAAAATGTCTGATAATACACCAACATCCCAAAGAAAGGATACAAAGTAAGTCCAACAAAAGTCAAATTATTAACCAACAAAATCCTACTTAATTTGTGACTGTAATACCACATAAAAAACTGGTATATCAAGAAAAAAACGAAGACCCGAGGTGAAATCAACCATGCAATGGTAAGCGAAATGATATTAAGAAAAAGGTAGGAATAAAGGTAATATTTCTGCTTCAAAAACTCTTGAACATGACTCCTAAAAGGCTTTATCAACTTGTCTTTTTCGCGGTCATAAAACTGATTAATAATTCCGCCCGCAAGAATACTGAGAATCGAGCAAAAAATAATTCCATGAATTTTGAAATCAAAAACAAAAGCTCTCAAACTTTCTTCTTGATTGAAAAGAAAAAAGGTTGATACATATAAAGCAAAAGTCAATAAGATGACAACAAAAACCCTTGCTCCTAATAAGAAAGCAACTATTTGTGATAGACGATAAAGAAATATTTTGGAAAACGAATCCCGTGAAGCCCAATCCTTTGAATCCAAATGTGGTGGCTTCATCTGTTTAGAATCTATAAATCACCTCTTTGTGGAAACCTTCTAACATTTTTTCGGCTTTGTTATAGTCTTTGGTGAATCCTAAAATGTAGCCTCCACCTCCACTTCCGCAGAGTTTAAGATAATAGGCATTGGTATCCAAACCTTTCTTCCAAGCATTATAAATACTTTCTGGAATCATCGGTTTGAAGTGCTCATAAGCCCAAACTGAAAGTTTTTTAAGATTTCGAAAAAGTGGATTCATTTCTTTCTTTAGGAAGGCATCAATACAAGCATTGTTATAGCGGATAAACTCCTCTTTCAAAGTTTTGCGGAAACCTTCAGCTTTCATTTTTTCAAAGAAAATCTGTACCATCGGTCCCGTCTCACCAACAACACCTGAATCAATCAAGAAAATGGCTCCTTTTCCTTCTTCTCCACCAGAAATCGAAACTTTATCTACTGACTCTTTATTTTCAATCAAAATCGGAAGATTCATATAACAAATCAAAGGATCAATCCCTGAACTTTTACCATGAAAATAGCTCTCCAAAAGTCCAAAAACTTTCTTCAGTTCTTTTAGATGATTTTTCGAAATGGATTCGGCCTTGTATTTTTTAATAGAATATTTTTCGAAAATAGCAGCCACCAATGCACCAGAACTTCCGACTCCATAACCTTGCGGAATGTTAGAATCAAAAAATAATCCTTTTGAAATATCTTTTTGAAATGCTTCTACATCGATTTCAAAACCTTGTGGTAATTCAAGATTTTGAAGATAAGTCGCATATTTTTTTAATGAAAAATTAGAGGTTCTTTCGAAATCAGAATCGGAAGTTGAGAACTTCAAAGTCCCTTTGTAAAAGCTATACGGAAGTGTAAGTCCCCGAGAGTCTTCAATAATTCCGTACTCTCCGAACAATAATATTTTCGCGTAAAAAAGTGGATTCGTCATTAATTGCTATATTAAACTACTGATTTCCAAATGCAAAACTACAAAATTTAATTTATATGAACTATAATACTTTTTAGGTCAATAAGCTATAATTCAATATTGATCTGAACTCTTCAAATCGTTGCTTCAAAAGCACATATCTTGCCAAAAATATTTAAATCTGAAAAACGGCTATTTTGACTTCGAAAAATTGACAAAACGAATTAGTAATGCTCCAATTGCAAAGAAAAAAGACATAGCTATGAAGGCATACTGCATGTTTTTATATTTCTGAATCACCAAACTAAAGATAATCATACCCAAGATAATCGCTAATTTCTCCAGAACATCGTAAAAACTAAAGTAAGTGGTATTTTCCATAGAATCTTGCGGTAGCAATTTGGAATAAGAAGACCTTGACATCGCCTGAAGCCCTCCCATTACAAGTCCAATTACACCAGCCAAAATGTAGAATTGCATTTGCTTGTTAGGATTATCATTATTAAGTGTAAAAGCCGAAAGACAACATAATATCCAAAGAACAACTGCGATGGTAATGACGTTTTTGTTTCCTATTTTCTTTGATAGTTTTGAGAACAAAAATGCACCTACGATGGCGATAATTTGAATAACTAAAATAGTGATAATCAATTTATACTTTTCATCACTTTTAGGAAAAATAACATCACTTCCGAAAGGCGTTGCCATCAAGAAAATGGTCTGCATCCCAACACTATAGAAGAAGAAGCTTAAAAGGAAAAATTTGAGATTCTCATTTTGGAAAAGAGTATTCCCCACTTTGAAAAGCTCCTTGAAGCTTTCCTTAGCAACATCTTTATAAAAACCAATATTATCACAAATCACCCCAAAAAGTCCACCTTGTTGTTCGTGTTTTTTGAAAATATTTTTATAGTTAAGTAAGACTAAATCTTTTGGTAATTCTCCTTTAACATTCCCAAACTGTGGGAGATGTTTGAAGGTGTATTGTGAAAATCCAAACCACCAAGCACCAGTTAACAAGAAACTGATTCTAATCCAAAGCTTTTGCTGCTGCTCACCTTCTGCCACCACTTTAATCAAAACAAGACAAATAACCAACAAAACTACAGAACCTATATATCCATAAATGAAACCTCTTGCGGAAAGTTCATCTTGCTTGTCCCTACTTGCAATATCTGGTAAAAAGGAGTTGTAAAACACCAAACTTCCCCAAAAACCGACACTTGCTGTAATACTGAAAAGTAATCCTAGAAATACGTTATTCATCCCTGTAAACATAGCCAACCCCATACATGAGGTTGCTCCGAGATAGCAGAAAAACTGTAAAAAAGATTTCTTATTACCAATGGTATCCGCCAAAGACGATAAAAATGGAGATAAAAAAACAACAAGTAAGAAGGAAATGGCAAATGAAAAGCTTAATACTGCATCAGGCTCATAGGAGTTCCCAAAAATATTTATGAGATGTCTAACAGGAATTTCCTGAACTTCGTTAGCTGCTTTCACAAATTCTTTTTTATTGAATTTGGTTGTTAGCATCGTATAATAAATCGGAAAAATAGCCGATGTTATTACCAATGAATAAACTGAATTGGCCCAATCATAGAAAGCCCAAGCTTTCATAATTTTCGGATTATTCTTTATGTTTTCTGGACTCTGATTTTCAATTTCTGACATTAGCTTCAAATTAATTTAGCAAAAGTAATAAAATAGGACTTATTTTGATATCTTTTTATTCTTTAGCGCTAAAATAGCAAAAAATAAAAAAGGCGACTCATAATTTGAGCCGCCAATTTCAATTATGACTAAAAAATTATTTTTTGATCGCTTTGATTGTTCGTTTAGAACCGTCATTTAAGTGAAGGTTAATTAGATACAAACCAGATTTCAAATCGCTCAAATTAACTTCGGCTCTTGGTCCATCAATATTTTTAATAAGTCTGCCTGACAAATCTACGATGGTCAATGATTTAACATCTCTAACGTTTGATATATTAATCACATCCGTAAATGGATTAGGATACAATTTAATATCATTTGCCTTAACAGTAACATCATTAGTAGCAAGTGAAGCATCATAAGCTGAAACTTGAAACTCACCCACATTACTTGAAGAATAATCCGAAACCGCTATCAATAATGTAGCTCCAGGAGTTTGTCCTGTTAAAGTTAATAAAGAGAAATTACCATCAGCTGAGCTATCATCATCACAACCAACTTGTGTTAATGAACCGCAGGTTCCACTGTACACCGCAAGCACAGTATCAGTCAAAGAAGAACCACTGACAGAGTGCGTTTCAAGAGTTATACTTCCACTTGCTGGCACTACAACACTATACCAAACATTATAATAAGATGTAGTCTGACAACTTGGAACAGGTCCTGATGTACTTGCTCCTGATACTGTCCCTGTCAAAGGATTTTGTGCAAAATTTGCTCCCGGAGTAAGAACTGTTGCATTAGCACATTCATCATTTGCAGCAGTTGGAGCATTCGCTATAACTGTAAAATTTCTTTGCGTACAAGAACTACCAACGGTACCTCCTGCATATCCAACCACCGTATAGTAATATTGTTGCCCCAGAGTCAAAGGTGAAGCAAAACTGTAATTAGTTACATTTCCAACATCTACTGCATTCAAGATATCGTTACCACCGGAAGTAGTCCCAACAGTTAACAAATAGCCAGTTGCCCCGTTGACAGCACTCCAATATATTGATGGTGTCGGACTAACATTAAGAGCACTATTTGAAGGACTTAACAGAGTAGGACAAAGCGATGCCGTTGTTACAGAAACTGGTCCTGTCCAAGTACTAAATTCAGTTGAGCTACAATTAGATCTTATCCAAACATAATAAGTTGTGCCACTATTCAAACCAGATAACGTCGCACTTGTAGTTGTTGATGAAACTGAATTAGTTGCATCTAAAACAGTCGAAGCATTTGGTGCTCCATTAGCTGTAGAATAGTATACAGTATATCCATTAGCAGGGGCCGTTCCATAAGGCGCTGTCCAATTTGCCGTAGTGCCATTCACAGAAGTACCAGAAAAATTGATTCCAGAAGGTTCTATACAACTTGGATTAGGTTCAACCCAAATATTATCTATTGAAATGGAACGATAATTCCCCGTTAATCCATGTCTAAAGGCTAAATTTGAATTACTTCCACTTGGAACATAAACGACATACTGAGTTTGTGTTGTTGTTAAAGTAATCGTTTGAATAGCAGTAAAAGTTGAAGCATCAGTTGTACTGGAAACAGTTCCTACATCAAGTGTTGTACCCGAAGTTGAAGCCCTTGCATAAAATCGTACTCTTTTTGCTCCATCCATCAAAGCCATTGTTTCAGGACCAATCAACATCGAATTACCTCCAGTTGTAGAAGATGAGGTACCATT
>NZ_JBYVEB010000019.1:0-40044 GCF_058117085.1 Chryseobacterium sp. CG10_8
TTATATCAAAACCAATCTCTTACAAACAAATTATTGCTTAAATAAAGTCTATTTCTGGACACCATGATTGGATTAAGCAAGTAGATGATCATACAATCCAACTGACCTATGACATTGAAGGTAAGGAACTCAAAAACAAAGATAAAGAGATTGTTATTATCACTGAATAAATAAAAAAACCACCATAATTTGGTGGTTTTTACTTTTTGTCTTAGTTGATTATTTCGAATCTTGCATATTCTGCAACCTTTTTAGGAAGCTTGATTCCCTCAGGCGTTTGGTTGTTTTCTAAAAGAGCGGCCATAATCCTAGGTAATGCCATTGCTGAACCATTTAGAGTATGAACCAATTGAGATTTTCCGTCAGTTTTATAACGACATTTTAGACGGTTGGCTTGGAAGGTTTCGAAATTAGAAACAGAACTTACCTCTAACCATTTTTCTTGTGCTGCACTCCAAACTTCGAAGTCGTAAGTCATTGCAGAAGTGAAACCCATATCTCCACCGCACAAACGAAGAATTCTAAACGGCAATTCCAAATCAATAAGGATAGATTTGACATGTTCCACCATTTCTTCTAAGGCAGCATAGGAGTTTTCGGGTTGTTCGATGCGGACAATTTCTACTTTTTCGAACTGGTGAAGCCTATTAAGACCTCTTACATGAGCTCCATAACTTCCTGCTTCTCTTCGGTAACACTGCGAGAAAGCGGTATTTTTTATAGGTAAATCTTTGGCTTCCAAGAGTGTATCACGATAGATGTTGGTCACCGGAACTTCTGCAGTTGGGATAAGATATAAGTTGTCTTCGTTGACGAAATACATTTGACCTTCTTTGTCAGGAAGTTGTCCTGTTCCATATCCAGAAGCTTCGTTCACAACATGAGGAGGATTAACTTCTAGATATCCAGCGTCTGTATTTTTATCAAGAAAATATTGCACAAGAGCCCTTTGAAGTCTTGCTCCTTTACCAAGGTAAACCGGGAAACCAGCTCCCGCGATTTTTACTCCCAATTCGAAATCGATGAGGTTGTATTTTTTTGCTAATTCCCAATGAGGAATTGCTCCCTCTCCTAATCCGTTAACATCAGTAGATTGATAAACGATTTCGTTATCATCAGCAGATTTTCCTGCTTTCACCATATGGTATGGAATATTTGGGATAGTATATAAAATTTCCTGAAGTTGATTTTCGGTATCTTTTAATTGCTGTTCAAGCGTTTCTACATTTTGTTTGTAGGTAGCAGTTTGGGCTTTCGCCGCTTCTGCTTCTTCCTTTTTTCCATCCTTCATCAAAAGACCAATTTCTTTGGAAATTTTGTTCATTTGAGAACGATTTTCATCCAAATCGTACTGAATATTTTTTCTAGCATCATCCAAAGCAATAGCTTCGTCAATAAGCTGTACTTGTTGAAAATTTCTTTTTTTAAGTCCTTCAAGAACTTGATCTTTGTTCTCTCTTATATAATTTACTTGTAGCATTTTTTTGTCTTTAATTTAAATAAAACCGAAAGAGTCCTGCAAAAATAACGAATTATTTCTCGACTTTGACGTTGTTTGCTTGATTAGGCGTTTTTGTAAAAACCAAGGTGTTATTGTAATAGACGTTGTCGATTTGGAACGCTTCTGGTGTGTGTGAATAGTTAATCTTCATGGTGTCAACAACAACATAAGAGGTTGAATCATTAATGTACTTATTATACACCATTGCAATGAGTGATTCGTAATACTTATGGTTAGCGTCAATTGAGTCTGTCAATACCCGAGTTGCACCAGACACATATCTAATATAATACACCGAATCAGAAGTCATCTTCCTAGTCATGGTTACAGGAGACTCATCTGCGTCACCATGAATATCATTGGCGGAAAAAGAGGTGTAAGAATTGACCAGACTTTTATCCAACAAATCTTGTCCCAAAGAATCGATGTACAAATCCATGATTTGATCGATTTTTTGAGGCTCCGAATCGTCCGATCGACAGCTGATGATAGCTAAAGCGACCAAAAACAAAAGGAACAAAATGTTTCTTTTCATTATTTAAAATTATCAATTTTTTCTCAATAAGTTTTTCGAAGAAAGTCTAAATGCTTGAAGCATATCTCGTTCTCCAACTTCGTTTAGAAGAACAAAGATAACTTAATCATTTCGGAAACAAAATACCTATGGTCGTAAATTGCGATAATATCTATTAAAGAAGAAAGCCAAAAGGATTCCTGAATTTATCATCACGATGGAAACAGAGATGACCATTCCAAGGCTTTGATACTTTGGAACCAGAACAAAAGAAATCACAAGCAATAAAAGAACAGAAATCAAAGAAACAATCGTGTTGAGCTTCACTTGACCGACAGCCGAAAGAAAGTTTCCGTAAAGATTTCGACTGAGAATGTTAAATAAAAAAGTGAAAAGAAGTATTTTGAAAAGCAGAACGTTATCTTCGTAATTCTGTCCAAAAAATAGATAGAGAATATCTTCTGCGAACCAATAACCTATTGCGAAAATGGCAACACAGATAGGAACAAAAAATTTGTAATAATTAGCGATGTATTGTTTTAAGAAAATTCGATTCTTAAATTCTTTTGCGATTTGTGGAAAGTCCGTTTGCATAAAAACCAGCGCCATAAAGGTCAGATTCGATGGGAGAAGTATGGCGACTTTATAATGAGCAACTTCGATTTCATTAGTAAGCCAACCCAAAAGCAAAAGGTCTAAAGAGAAAAGTAGATCCGAAAGGACCGCCGTCCCAGCAGCAAATAGACCATATTGGAAAATTTCTTTTTTACTGAATTTCAAATTTTGAGACAAATGCTTTTTCAGATCTTTGAAATAGAACAAAGAGAAAAATGGAATGATTGCGATGGAAATCAAGTAACCATTAAGGTTCCACAAATAGGTGAAAATCAGTAATAAAACTAATCCTGCAACGTTAACCAAATTGGTCAGTTTTGCAAAATCCTGGTTACGTCCCGATATTCGATAGTAACTTTGAAGATGAAGAAAAAAGTAGAACCCCAATAACCGAATGGCAAAAAACAAAAATAATATCCAGATGGATTGATAATTGGCTAAATAAAAAATAAAAAATCCGAAGAAAATGAGACTTAAAATGAGTTGATACTTCAACCCGGATTGGAAAAGATAGGACGAAAGCTGATTTTTTTCGTCCTGATTTTCAGCAATAGAACCATATCTCAAAAGACTTTGTTGACTTCCTAATCCATTGAGCGGAACGAAAATTGCAAATACCGCAGCAACGATACTAACCAAGCCAAATTCTTTTTCAGGAAGCAACCAAATAATTAATAGTGAACCCAGAAAAGCGCAAATTTTTGAAACCAAAAGCGAAATGAAAACGTATTGCCCTTGATTGCTAAGAAATCTCAAGAAAAAATCTCGAAGTCCTTTCATTGCGCAAAATAGGTTTTAAATATGGAAATCAAGTGATTAGCCTGGACTTTATGATAGAAATTATGGGAGGAAAAGAGTTTTTTGCCTACTTCTAGAAGTTCTTTGTCTTGTTCTAAAAAGTGAAGATTATCCTTGAAATATTTTTGGTAAACATTCTGTATTTCAAGGTCTTGATCGTAATAGTAATCGTAAGGATACATGCTGGTTTTCGATGGCTTGTTCCTAATTTTTCCGTGCCAAATTTTATATCCTCTTTTTACGAAAAGGTCTCCAAATCGAGTTTTCCAATAGGCATTAGGCTTCAGCAATGTCCTTTCCCATCGATATTGAGTTGCTTCTGGGCAATATTCTCTGATCCAATCTAGATAGAATTTTTGTCGAAATTTCCATTCTTCAGGAAGCTCTAGAGCCGATGTAATGGAATCTTTGGTCATAAAAGGTGAGGTCTGTATTGCTTTCGTTTGGAAAACTTGCGCCCCTAAAATTGTTCGGTTGAAAGCAATGTTTCGAAGGAGAAAATGTTCTTCGTTAGCATAATTTTTCAAGGCTTTTTCCGAGGATGCTTTAACTTGAGAAACAAATGCTGGATTAAAAATCATTCTGTCGATTCTGGGATCGACCTTTTGGGTCGATGAATTGAAGCCTCCCAAGATACCATCACCAATTTGTCCGCTGTGAAAGATTTTAAAGTCTTTAAATTTTTGATTTTCAAGCGCATGCTGAACGTGGATTCCGCCAGTGAACATCACCAAACCTTCGGAAATTTCGAATAGGGTATCGATTTCCTTTAAAAAAGCACCGCCGTCTAAAGGAACAAATTCATAAGGAACTTCAAAATCTTGAGCTATTTTTCGAGAAATGGTCTCGTCCCAATATTGAGATTGCGAAAAACAAAATGCCATGTTCGGTTTTCGCTTTTGCTTGGTGGCATATAACATGGCAACTCGACTGTCCAAACCACCACTCAAAAGAGCGAGACTCCCAGATTCTAATTCTTGATCTTTGTCGTATTCTAAATTAATGGATTGGGAAAAGATCTCATGTTGGCGGCGTAAAGCTTCTGTTTTGTTGGTTGCAGAGACTTTAGTTTTGCTCCAATCAAAGTAGGGAAGTTCTCTCAGGGTAAAATCGCAGAGGTCGATTTCGATATAATGTCCGTCCAATATTTTATGACTATTTTCAACGACTGTTCGACCTTCTAACAGGTTCCCAAAACAGAGAATTTGATATATTCCATCGATGTCCGGACTAATTGACTTTCCAGAATTTTTGAGGTTTTCCGTAAGTCGGATGAGTGATGTATCGATATAGATATCATTATCCATTTGAGTGTAAAATACTCTTTGAGTAGAAGTCGGATTAGTGAATGCAAAGAACTTGTTTCGCATTTTGTCCCAGATAAGGCCTCGAAATTCTCCTTCTAGCTCGTTGAGAATTAACTCTTTTTTTTGAGAATATAAATTCAATAACAACGATTGAAAATCTGTAGCAGCGAACTTAGTCAGCAATTCTTTCTTGTTGAGCAAGAGAACTTCAAAAAGAATTTCAATTTCGTTAGATTGAAAATGGATATTGTCATACTCTTCTTGTAGATGGGATTTTACAAGAGTTTTATCAGAAGTAATATGGACGGAGAATCCTTTTTTCATTTCAAGACAGCGTCATAGATTTTAGAAAACTGTGCTGCAATGGCGTCTTTTGAAAAACGATTTTCAACATATTTTCTTAATTCTGTTGGTGTTGCGATGGGAGAGGTCTTTTCTATCACGGATTTCATCGCGTTATAAAGTTCATCTTTATTATTTCTTTCTACTAAGATACCATAATTTTCGGGGACGATTTCGGGGACGCCACCCACGTTGGAAGAGATGACAGGAATACCGCAAGAGAAAGATTCTAGCAAGACGCAACCCTGGGTTTCGTTTTCACTAAATAACACAAAACAGTCAGAATTTTGCATCTTTTTCGAAACTTCCTCGTAAGTCAATGGACCAAAAGTGCTTATGTAAGTTTGAGCGTTAAGTTCATTAATTTGTTTCTGCACAGCTTCATGATCTCCGTCTCCACCAATTTCTAAGTTAAAATTGAATCCATCATCGTGAAGTTTTTTTGCAACATTAATGATGGCATCCACTCTTTTTCTTGGAATCAAACTAGAAATATGTAGAAACTTAGTCGTGGAATTTTGGTGTGGTTGATAATTGAAAACTTCGGTGTCAACAACATTTGGAACAGTGGTCATGGGTGTTTTTATTCCCAAATGCTCTAGTCCTTCTTGAAGATTTTTGCTGACAGGTAAAATGTATTCGGCTTGATTTCCAATAAATTTTGCCGTTTTTAGGGTTTTGGGGTTCGTGTTAACTGCGTTTTCTGTTTGGAGAGCGGTCCAATGTTCGGTTACAACGAAAGGTATCTGATGCCTTTTCTTGAGGTAAACCGCAAAGAGCATAGAGTTATGTAGAACGCTGGCATGTACCAAGTCTGGTTTTGCCATTTTTTTGAATCCCAAAAGATAACCTCTCATTCTTCGGGAGAAATTGATAAGCGGATTATCGGTATTTCGATAATAGACTATTAGCGTCCTAATTCCGTTAACTATTTGGTCATCGAAATTGAATTTCTCCTTTTGATGTGGATTTCCGATGCAATGTAAGGCTTCGACGTCATGAATCGTTGCCACCGCTTCAGCGTGTCTTCTCACAAAATTACCGTTGAGTAATTCTACTTTGTTGGGATACCAAGAAGAGAGGAAAAGGATTTTTCTACGCATCAAAATGTATTACTTAACAAAAATAGGTTTTAATTAATGAAAGTGAAAAAACATTTTCAAGACGAGTGATATGTAATAGCCAGCAGGAAACCGAATTTTAATTAAGATAAATTCCCGCCCAACTTCTTTTCAGTGGTAGAAGAAAATCAGAAAGGAAGGCAACGTAGGTGTCTTTCGAAAAATCAAAAACTTGGATGTCTTCTGGCAATTCTCCGTTTTTTAAGGCATTTCGGAAATCAGAAAGTTTCAAGGTTTTAACTTCATTATCTTGTACATAACATGCTTTCATTCGGTCGAATAATCCAAGCTCGAATTCAGCATCCAGTGTTCTCATCAATCTTGTAAGTTCGTCGATAGAACAGCCAGAAGCACTTTCTTTTTCTTCATCGACCGCAATGACGATAAATTGATTTTTTTCAATTTTGAATGACGCAGAAAGAGGTTTTCCGTGGGCGGCCCAAGTTGGTAAAAAGTCAAATATTTTCTCGGTAATTGTTTTGCTTTCCTTTGCCGTGAATGGGCGGGAAGCAGGATAAATAATTACTCGATAATCATTGGTCTCTATGCTATTGGATTCTTCTATTTTCATTTTGGATTAGATTTAGGGAAGCAAGAACCAAGAATCAAGATTTAATTTTTTTTGAAATCTTGGTTCTCGGCTCTTTAATCTTGGTTCTATTTATAAATCGTCTGCTTCGGCAATAAGTTCTACAATATCTTTTACTGCAACTTCTTCATTTTTGTTGAAATGCTTAACGCCGTCGGTCATCATGGTGTTGCAGAAAGGGCAACCTGTTGCAATGACATTTGGTTTTTCCTTCAGAGCTTCTTCGGTTCTTTCGATGTTGATGTCTTTTTTACCTTTTTCTGGTTCCTTAAACATTTGCGCTCCTCCAGCTCCACAACACAATCCATTTTGTTTGCATTTTTTCATTTCAACCAATTCTGCATCTAATTTTTGGAGAAGGTCTCTTGGTGCTTCGTATTCGTCATTGGCTCTTCCAAGATAACAAGGGTCGTGAAAAGTTATTTTCTTTCCTTCGAATTTTCCTCCTTCAATTTTCAATCTTCCGGACTCCATCAGTTCTTTAAGCAATTGTGTATGGTGCAAGACTTCATACTTACCGCCCAAACTTGGATATTCGTTCTTCAAAGTATTAAAGCAATGAGGACAAGCTGTGACAATTTTTTTGACTTCGTAAGCATTAAGGATTTCGATATTAGTAAGAGCCATCATTTGGAAAACAAACTCGTTTCCTGCCCGTTTTGCTGGGTCACCTGTACAAGATTCCTCTTGGCCAAGAACGGCAAATTCGACTCCAGTTTTATGAAGGATTTTAGCGAAAGCTTTGGTTATTTTTTTTGCTCTGTCATCAAAACTTCCTGCACAACCTACCCAAAATAAAACTTCGGGAGACTTTCCTTCTGCGGCATATTCTGCCATTGTTTTTATAGTGAAATCCATATTACTTTTCAATTTGAAAATGTGAGAATCTGGAAATTTGAAAATGTATATCTGCGATAGTTTTCAAATTCTCAAATTTTATAATTATCTAATTTTCTTTCGCCCAATTCAATCGGTCTGCTTGGTTGTATTGCCATGGAGCGGCATTGTTCTCGATGTTATTCATCATTAATTGCCATTCGTGAGGCATTGACGATTCCTCCATAATCATATATCTTCTCATATCCATAATAATAGATAGAGGCGAAATCAAAACAGGACAAGCTTCAACGCAGGCGTTACAAGTAGTACAAGCTCTAAGTTCTTCTCGTTGGATATAGTCATCTAATAACAGTTTTCCGTCGTCAACGAATTTTCCGTTTTTATCAATATTTTTCCCAACTTCTTCCAGACGGTCTCTCGTATCCATCATAATTTTTCTAGGAGAAAGTTTTTTCCCCGTAAGATTTGCAGGACAAACAGAAGTACATCTTCCGCATTCCGTACAAGTATAGGCGTTCAGAAGTTGAACTTGATTAAGGTCGAAAATATCACTTGCTCCAAATTTCTCCGGAACGGCGTTCGGGTCTGCGTCAACTGGAGCAGCATAAGGGTCTGCATTAGGATCCATCATCATCCTGATTTCCTTGGTGACTGAATCCAAGTTTTTGAATTTTCCTTTAGCATCCAAATCGGAATGATAAGTGTTAGGAAATGCAAAAATGATGTGTAAATGTTTGGAGTAATAAAGGTAATTCATGAAAAACAAAATGCCTACAAAGTGAAACCACCACGCTGCTCTTTCAGTAAAAATCAAGAATCCATTATCAAAACTGAACCAGTCTATAACTGGAGCAAAAATCATTTGGCTTATTGGAAAAAATCCATGTAAATCGTAACCAGCAACGCCTCGCATTTGAAGAATATAATCTGCTGCGTTCATCTTAAAGAAAGCCATCATCAGCGCAAATTCTATTACTAAAATCCAATTGGCATCGTTTTTTGGCCATCCAAAAAGCTCTTTCATATTAAGTCTTTTGATGTGGATGACATTTCTACGAATAAAGAATATCACAACAGCAAACACAACTAAAAAAGCCAAACATTCTAAGGTTGCCGTAAAAACAGAATACACGGTGTCTCCTAAAACAGAACTAAGAAAACGATGGGTTCCAAAGACGCCATCAACAATAATTTCAATAAGTTCTAGGTTGACAATAAGGAAACCAACATAGACCAAGACGTGTAGAAATCCCGCCACAGGTCGAGCTCCCATTTTTCCTTGTCCCAAGGCAACTCGAGACATCGTTGCCCATCTTTCGGATTTTCTATCACTGGTGTCAATTGGTTTACCCAACTTTATATTTCGATAAAGTTTTTTTAAACTTTTAAAAAATAAACCAAACCCTAGTACAAGAAGAATGAAGAATAAGATATTGGGCAAGTAGTGCATATACTTCTATTTTTGTTCTTTATTATTTTTTCCGAAAACAGAGATATTAACGTATCGCTTAGGATTTTGTTTCATATCCACGATAAGTTCATTAAGATTTTTGGATGTTTCAGCAAGGTTGTTATACAGTTGTTCGTCCTTCATTGCTTTACCAAGAGTCCCTTCACCAGAGTTGATTCCAGAAATAAGCGTGTTGAGTTTTCCTACCGTTGCATCTAGATTTTTTACAGTGGCGTTAAGTTGCTGAGTGTTGAAGTCTTCAGCAATTTTGCCATATTTTCCTACTGTTGAATTAGCCGTTGTCATGGTCTGGCTTGCATTATCCAAGACCTTTTGTAGACGAGGGTCATTATTCGCTAAAAGCGCATTCACATTTTGAGATGCACCTCCTAATGCACCAACGGTCTGATTAAGTCCAGCCAGTAATGCTTTGATTTCTGCTCTGTTTCTGTCATCCAGAACTTTGTTTGCACTGTTTGCAAGAGAATCGATGCTTTTCATTACGGATTGCAATTGGTCTTTCACGGGGCCAACTTGGTCTGCAAGACCATCGAGAAGACCAGGTTTGAGGTTGCCAATCAAAGTATCGCCGTCTTTTGCTAATGCTCCTTGGTAGACCAAATTAATCTTCAGTTGTTTTCCGGACATCAAATCAGGCGCAAAGATTTCCACTGTTGAATTTTTGGAGAAAGGAAATTTGTCATCTACGATAAATTTTACCAAAAAGTGTAACTTTCCGTCCTTGCCTGTAAGAGGTGTGATTTTTTCGATTTGTCCTACTTTCAAACCGTTAATAGAAACAGGACTAGAAGGTTCTAGACCTTCAACATCGCCATATTTTGCGTAAAAAACATTATCTGTGGTAAACAAGTTTTTCCCCTTCATAAATTGAAAAAGCAATACAAAACCCACAATAGAAATGAGGGCTATAAGTCCTGCTTTTAATTCTTTGCTAATTTTCATTTTTATAATTAAAAAGTTACAGCAAATATAAGATATTTTAAAGATAAAAGTATTGCAGCATTTGACGCATTGATATAAAAAAAGCGACCCGAAGGTCGCTTGATATTATTTTGCAAATTATTGCTGTTTCATTTTGTCCCAGATTTCGATACGGTAATCTTTGATATCCGCATTCTCCTCTAGGCTTCTCATGAATTGCTGAGCAAAATTTTGTGCATTTCTTTGAGAATTACTGTCGATAAATTGCTTCACATCTCCAGGTTGTTTGTTAGTAGCGATCGACTTATTAACCACAACATATACTCCAGTCATCCCTTCAACAGGTTGAGATAGCTTGCCTTTGGTAACTCCAAATGCAGCTCCAGCAACTTTAGGTTCCATTGCAGCACCAATCATTGGGTTTTGCAAATTAACTTGTGCTGATTCTTTTTTAGAGGCAAATGTTTTTGCGATTTGGTCTAAGCTTCCAGCTTTAGCGGCGTTGATTTTTTCAACAATCTTTTTAGCAGCCAATTCATTTTTAACTACATTTTCGATTTGGTCTCTTACTGATTCTGGGTCAACAGTTCCTTTTTCTTGTTTACCATTAAGGAATACTACGATTCTATCTCCAGTTCCTTCAACAGTAAACATTTCTGTATTTCCTTTTTCTCTCTTCTTGTCAAAAGCCCAAGAAATAATCTCAGCATCTTTATCAGTACCTAATCCTTGAATCTGTCCGTCGAAACGTTTTACAGCTTTTGGATTAGAGTAATTGTAATTAGATTTTTTCGCTAAGTTGGTAAAATCATTAAATGATTTTCCTTCCACTTGTTGAATGAATTTTCTTGATTTTTTATCCACTTCATTCTCTGTAGCGTCAGAAGCATTGATGGCTTTTACCAAGTTAGCCACTTTGTAAGTCATTGCGCCTGATTTTTTGTCTTCTACATTAATGATGTGGTATCCAAAACTTGTCTCAGCAAGTCCAGTAGAACCTTTAGAGTTATTAGCTAAGAAAGCTAAATATCCTGGTGCGAAAGGCGAAGTAGGGGTTGTCCAACCAACGCTTCCACCTCTTTCAACAGCTTGAGGCTCGTCAGATAATTTCAATCCATCATTGAATTTTGCCGGGTCAGCTTTGATAACTGCTAATAAACTATCAGCAATTTTCTTTGCTTGTTCTTTTGTTCTTGTTGCAGAAGCTCTTTCTGCTCCCTTGTAAGCGATAAGGATGTGCTTAGATAATGTAGAGTCAGAAGGTTTTTTAGACAAAAGTTTTGATACTACGAAGTAGTTTTGTTCTTTGTATGGTCCGAAAGTCTGTCCTACTCCTGCCGTTGTAACCCAACCTGAAATGCTTTGAGGAAGCTGGTTAGGAGACATATAGTTAGGATTGAACTGCATGTCTGAGTTTAAAGTCACAAACATCGAGTCATTAGTTGTAGTTTGGAAATTTTCTACAACATCTCCAACAGCAACACCTTGAGTCATTAGCTTCGTAATTTCATTTTTTACTGCAGCTTCGTCTGCAGGGCTTGGAGTTGCAGGAAAATAAGCGATTCCTAAGTTAACTGAAGCGTCAGACTTGTAGGTAATAGGATATTTTTTGATGTAGTTAGCCAAATCTTCAGTCGTAACTTTGATTGGATTTTTTTGTAAATAAGTAGCATAATCAATTTTCACGAAATCGATGTTAGCCATCTGATCTCTTTGGTTGATTAATTCTTGAGCTTCTTTTTTTCCTGTAGTAATACCCACTTGCAAATTGGAGAAAATTTGTCTCGCCATGATTCGGTATTCCATTGTTTTTCTGGTTTTCAACCATTGGTTGTACCCTTCTACACTACCGGAATTTTGAAGATCTTCGATGTCTTTTTTCAATTCTTGTAGTTTGAAGTTTCCTTTCTCATCAAAGTATTGCTGAGATTGAGAAAACATTGGATCGTACTGAACTTGACTCCAAAAGAATTCGTCTGTCATTTTGAATCCCATTTTTTCGAATTGTTGTTGCAACAATTTTCCTTGCACCAACATTTTCCAAGCTTGCTCTTCCAAGCCTGTAGCAGGTTGCCCTTGCTGTTGTGCTTGTTGTTGCAATAAGAAAAGTTGGTCTTGGTATTCGCTGCTGGTGATTTCGTCACCATTAACTTTACCTAAGATGTTGGGATTTTTTCCAAAAAGTTTGTCAAGAGTATCTGGGTTTATCAAGAAAGCTAACAAAGCTATCGCAATAATTCCCATCAATAGGATTGGTCTTTTTCTAATTTCTCCTAAAACTGCCATGATTTATACTATATTTAATCAGTCTGCGAAAATACACATTTTTTGAATATTACCGAAATTAAAAAAGCGAAAATCTTATAAGAATCAGTTAGCTATGTTTCTAGACGAAGGAAATTTTGTCCCATTTTGGAAGATATACCGAATTGGCATAGGAATTGGCGAATAATTGTCCACCTTTTAGAAATGGCGTCGATAGGAGTGATGAGCTAATTTTCTGGAAGTACAATTAATAAAAATGACAGAATGTCATTATTAAAGATATTATGACGGATATTAATGAGATGAATCTTGAAGATATGTTAGACGAAGGTTTTGGTATTATTACCGAAGAAATCAATATAGCAGATTTCAAAGAGAGCGAAAAAGATGTTCAGCAGGAGATTTTTCCCATTCTTGCAGTAAGAAATATGGTAGTATTTCCAGAGGTCGTGGTACCTATTACTGCAGGCAGAAAGAACTCTATTCAACTGTTGGAAGAAGCGCAAAAAAATGACGAACTTATAGGAATTGTTTGTCAAAAAGAGCAAGGCTTGGAACACCCTTCTACGAAGGACATGTTTAAAGTTGGAACTCTGGCAAAAATTATTAAAATTATAAGACTTCCTGAGGGAAATATTTCTGTAATTACTAAGGGCTTTGGAAGATTCCGAATTGCTAAGTATACGCAGGAGACGCCTTATTTTAAGGCTGAAATCGAAAAACTTTCTGACACCAAAGTGACCAAAAAGAAACAGTTTGAGGCTTTGATGGAGAACATGAAACATCTTGCGGAGCAAATTATCAATCTTGACCCTAGTATTCCTAATGCGGCGAGTTTCGCAATTAAGAATATGTCTGTAGGTGAGGAGTTACTTAATTTTATTTGCACCAACGGAAATTTTCCAGCTGAAGAAAAGCAGAAACTTTTGGAGGAAAAAAGCATCTTGATCAGAGCACAGAAGTGTTACTATCTGATGCAGGAAGAGTATAATAAGTTGGAGTTGAGGAATCAAATTCATCAGAAAACCTCTAAAGACCTAGACAAGCAACAGAGAGAGTATTTCCTAAATCAGCAAATGAAAACCATCCAAGAAGAATTAGGTGGTGGTGCCGAATCAGATGCGGAAGAGTTGAAAGAAAAAGCTAAAAAATTGAAATGGAGCAACGAAATTCAGCAACATTTTGAGAAAGAACTTAATCGACTTCAGAGGCAGCATCCTAATTCTCCAGACTATAATGTTCAGAGAAATTATTTGGATTTTTTTACTGATTTGCCTTGGGAAAGATACTCCAAGGACGAATTTAACATACCAAAAGCAGAAAAGGTTTTAGATAAAGCGCATTTTGGATTAGAGGACATCAAGAAAAGAATTTTGGAACATATGGCGGTTCTGAAATTGAAAAATAATATGAAATCGCCAATCCTTTGTTTGGTTGGCCCTCCAGGAGTTGGTAAAACCTCCCTTGGAAAGTCGATTGCCGACGCTTTGGGTAGAAAATATGTACGTGTTTCTTTGGGTGGACTTCATGATGAGTCAGAAGTGAGAGGCCATCGTAAAACTTATATTGGTGCGATGGCAGGAAGAATACTGCAAAGCATCAAGAAAGCAGAAACGGGAAATCCTGTGGTTGTTTTGGATGAGATTGATAAAATAGGACAAGGAATTCATGGAGACCCAAGTTCAGCTTTGTTAGAGGTTTTAGACCCGGAACAAAATAGTTCTTTCTATGATAATTATTTGGAACATGGTTATGACCTTTCCAAAGTAATGTTTATTGCAACCGCTAATTCGCTTTCAACGATACAATCGCCCCTTTTGGATAGAATGGAAATTATCCAGATTGCTGGTTACACGTTAGAAGAAAAGATTGAAATTGTGAAGCGTCATTTAATTAAAAAGCAACAATCAGAGAATGGTTTGGATGCTAAATCTTTCAAGCTTGGGAATGCTGAACTGAAGCATATTATTGATGCGCACACTTCAGAAAGCGGAGTGAGAACGTTGGAAAAAAGGTTGGCTTCTGTTGCGAGATGGGTTGCGCTGCAAATTGCGATGGAAAAGGAATATGACCCGAAAATATCCATTGAAAAAGTGGACGAAATTTTAGGGGTTCCAAGACCAAAAAGCTTGAGCGAAATTACTGGTGTTCCAGGTGTGGTAACAGGTTTAGCATGGACTTCTGTTGGCGGAGATATCTTGTTTATCGAAAGTATTTTGAGCAACGGAAAGGGAGCTTTGACCATGACCGGAAACCTTGGAAATGTAATGAAGGAGTCCGCAACTATTGCTTTAGAGTATATTAAAGCTAAACATGATGATCTGGGTATTTCTCAAGAAGAAATTGAAAATAAAAATATCCACGTTCACGTTCCGGAAGGTGCAACGCCTAAAGATGGACCTTCGGCTGGTATTGCAATGTTGACTTCAATGGTTTCTAGTTATAAGAACAAAAAGGTAAAACCTCATTTGGCGATGACCGGAGAGATTACATTAAGAGGAAAAGTGCTTCCTGTTGGTGGTATTAAAGAAAAACTTCTTGCTGCTACTAGAGCTGGAATCAAAGAGGTTATTCTTTGCGAAGCAAACCGAAAAGATGTAGAAGAAATCAAAAAAGATTACCTCAAAAACCTTAAAGTTCATTATGTCAACCGAATGAGTGAAGTGATTGACTTAGCAATTGAGAAGTAATCCTTAAGTTATAGATACGAAAGTCACCTAATTGGTGGCTTTTTTTATGCTCATTTCTAAGTTAGGGGTGTGCTAGATGAAATTTTCAGTAGAAAGTTGAAGTATAGTTTTGAAACTAGCAGACTTCTTGCGTAACACAAGAATATCAAGTTTTTTGGAGTTTTTTAGAAGAATTACACGTAATAATTGATTTTTGTTATAAATTCGTAGAATATTAATGTAAAAAAACACGTTAACAATTATATACTTAAGCTTTATAGCCATGAAGTTAATTTGTGTTTTTTTCGTTCTAATAAGTCCTATATCAATTCTTGCTCAAGATTCGTATATTTTCAGTAATGATAGATTTAGCGGAGTCAGTTCAGTTGGAATCTCTCCAACGCAACCTTTTCTTAATCCTAATAATTGGGATGTTAATGTTTTTTCGGAAGGAGTTTTTTTCCAGAATGATTATGCTTATATCTCCAGAACAAGTCTCCTTGGTTTGTGGGGCAATGATGTACAGCAGGTCGACCTAAAGAATAATATTACGGGATCCAACACCAAGCGTGTATTTGACTATTATAATCGAGATAAGATAGGTTACAATTTGAGTTCGGATTTTATGGGTCCTTCAGTCACAACGCATTTTTCGGCAGGAGAGCTTAATTTTACAGCTGGGTTGTTTACTCGACTTCGGACACAGAGTTCTGCAAAGGATGTTGATAATTATTTGCAATATAATGACCAAGGACTGGTGGAACCAACTAACTATAATTTAGATCCTTTCAAAGTCAGTTTTATGAATTGGACAGAAGTGGGTTATAATCTTGCGACAGAGTTATTCCTAAATTCAGATAGTCAATGGATTGTCGGGGCTAATTTCAAATATTTGATTGGTAATGATGGAGCTGTTATCGAGAATAAAAAGGCAGCAGATTTACGAAGACAGTATGATCCAGATCCTAATGACCCTAATACGGTTCATAAGAATCTTTATCTATCAGATTTTGATTTTGAGATTAGCTATGCCACCGGCTTTGATTTTGAAACCAACAAATACGTCAATTCTCAACTTGGCTCTGGATTTGGGCTTGACATTGGTATTGCCATGGTCAATTATGAAGAGGAGGGGATTTATGATTTCAAATTGAGCGCTAATCTTCTAGATATTGGGGTTGTAAATTTTAAGAGGGGATATGTTCATCAATTGAAAGGAGAAAACTATCAGTATTCTAACAATCCAACTTTAGAGAATCTTGAATTTGAAAGTATTGAGCAAGTTGCGCAGATCATCAGTCAAGAATTATATGGTGATCCTAATCAATCTTTGATTGGCAAGCGCTTTAGTATTGGATTGCCAACAAGCCTTCATCTTAATGTGAGCAAAAGCCTTGCTGAAAATAAATATGTTAACCTTGATATTATCCAAAGGACTCCAATTTTTGAGAATAGTTTGAAAAGAAGCAATGTTATCAATGCTTCTTACCTTTTTAGTAATCAGACGCTTGCATATGGAGGATCAGTATCGTTGTATGAGTATAAAGATTTCCAAATGGGTGGTTTTCTGAGGTACGGCCCTCTTGTAATTGGAAGTGAGAATATTTTGCCTATTTTTTTTCCTATTCCCAAGCTTCATTCTGCTGATTTTTATATTGGCTTAAAGATTTATCCAATGCGAAAAAAGGATAACAATAAATCTCGACACGACAGATGTTATTGTGGATAATTGAAAGAATTATACTCAATAATAAAGTTTCTATTTTGTTTTTATAAAATGATGTCCTCCGTTTAATAAACGTAATGTTATCAAAGGGTCTTGTTGCTTTTTAGCACAATAATTTGTCAATATTTTTTTATAAGATAACGAGTCTATATTATTTTCTATATTTCTCGGGTTTGCTGTCAATGGTAAACTGATCAGGATTACTAAAAGAATATAGAAGTGCGATGATTTCATAATTTTAGTTTAATTCCCTTTAATTCTTCATAAAGTAGTCGTAATAAGTACAGCTGCCCATTAGACTTTTGGAGGTTTCTGTATCAGAATAATCTTTTTTCAAAAGCGTGAAATAGGTTTTGTAACGCTGCCTTTGCACTTTTTGACGATTAAGTTCTTGTTCTTCATGATTTTTTGACCAATTTTCGTCATATGGAATTTCTTTTTGGTCAGTGGCTTCCCATTGATAGAACTTCCCTTGTTCCGCACTTGCCATTTGGAAAAGAATTCGGGCTTTTTGTTCTCTGTCTGTTGAAGCCTTCAATGCTTTGTCGTAGTATGAAATAGTGAGGTCAAACTTATCTGGTTGCGTATAGACATCAGAACTATAGTTTTTGTAGTAATATTGATAAGCCAATGTTTCTGAGCCGAAATCGTATTTGCCTCCATTAGAATTATCAGTATCCATCACAAAAATTTCCCTGAAGTATCCCAATTTTGATGTGTTGTAGAGCAGGTTCCCTATTAGTTGATTGGCCTTCGCTGCTTTTTCGTTTTTCCCATTCCCAATTTTTTGAAGCTGAAGAACAACAGATGCCAATTCTTCTTTGTTCATTTTTTCTTTGATAATAGGGAAGTCTTTGACAAAATTTTCTGTAATCATGGAAACGTTTTCTGGACTTTGATAGCTTTCCCATACATTATGTCCAAAAACAAGGGACGAAATATTATCAAATCCGTTGTATAGAATAGAAGGGTCTTCATACCTAATGTACTCTCCCTTTTCGTAGTCGTAATATCCTTCTGCGTGTGGAATCGAAAAATCTTTACCGTTTTTGTAATAATTAATAGCGGATGCAAAATCTCCATTTCTCATGGCAAAATCTCCATAGATGACATTGAAAAAAGCTTCGGGACTTCCGATTTCATCGATGTTTTTAGCAATGATTTCACGTTCAAAAAGAGTTTTATCCGCTTTGTTGAAGAAGGCTTGTAAGCTTTTGGTTAATTTCAAGTTAGGGTTGTATGTTAATGCAGAAAGCGGGTTGTTCATCAAAAAAGATTTGGCATCCTCGCCCTGTAAAAAGTAGCGATTCGCCAGAACATCTTTCAAAAACGCACGGGAAGATTGGGGCTCGAAATGATACTCTTTTTCCGGAATGGTATCTGTTACTGGTTCTTCGATGAAGAATTCTTTGTAATTTTCATACAGATGTTTTTCGAAATCCGCAGTTATTTTGGGTTGTGCGACAATATCATTCAGCATTTTCATTTGCTGAATTTGGGTCAGATATTCTGGGTTATGGGTTGTAATGTTATTTAAAATTTCATTACTTTCCTCATACTTTTGGTTCAAAAATTTCAGATAGGCATCGGTGATTTTCCAGAAAGGGTCATCGCTTTTATCCTTTATTTTTTCAGTCATGCTTTCGAGATCGGTCAAGTAGTTGACATCATCGTTGTCTTCACCGTAAAAGAATTCATTTGCATTTTTGATGTACGTCGGGATGCGGTGAGGGTTATTAAGATAGGAGTCATCTGAAGGTGGATTAGTGTTCTCTTCAGGATTTTGCTTTTTATCTGAAGAAAATAGGTCTTTAAACCAGTTTTTTACGTTAGTCCACCAACTTTTTTCTTGATGGTTAGAAGTAGACTTTGTTTCTGTTGTGTCAGATGAAGTTTCAGTACTTTTTTGATTTTCACTAAGGTCGCCGTTGCCATAATAATCAGGAAGATAACTACGCTCCAACTCGTTAACCGCTCGCGCTGCAAGGACTTTTAGCATTTCCGAATTGGGGTCGATGTCATACATTTTTTGCATCATCGGAATTGGATTGTTAAAATCCTGATAACCTAAAAGAAAATAGGCCATGTTTTTTTCATCATTGGTTTGGGCTCTTTTCAAAAGATTATTAAAATAATTTTCATCCGAAAGTTGCATGGATACAAAAGCTTCTTGCTTTCTAGATTTGGTATGCATGAAAACCTGAAAAAAATTCCAGTTAGCATCTTCCATTTTCTTTAAACCTCGTTGAGCTCCTGCCAATTGGTCTAGCGCCAAATAATATGGAGTGGATTTCAGATGGAGAGGAGTTACATACTTTTGAAATGCATTGACCGCTTCCTCGTAATTTCTAGTATAATGATTGAAACGAACCAATTGATATCCATAACGGAGTTTTATTTCAGGATTTTTTGCCGCGTTGTACAAGGAGTTAAGCGCAGCAATGGTCTTATAGTAATCTAGTTTTGTAGCATCGAGTTCGTTGGAGTTTTCACGATAATAGAAACTGTCACCGTTTTCTACAAAGTTGATTCTCATGTACGGCTCAAGATATTTGGCTTCGATGAGATAATCAATAGCTTCTTGATTTTGAGAATAGAAGTTCTTTCCCAAACGAGCTAATAAAGCATCAGTTGAAGATCCTCCTTTTTTTATTTTTCGTAATTCGTTGATATTAATCTCGTTGACAAGATGCTTTACCTCATTATAATGGAGCTGATTTTTAAAAAATATTTGCCAAGCTTCAATATTTTCATCGGGAATTATCACACCCTGAGTAGCGTAAAACTTGTTGTCATAGGTTAACAAAAACGGAGTGTAAGATTTGTCTCTAATAATGCTTTGGGTAAACAAATTGAAATACATGTAATCCGGATCGTACCAGGCGCAAGCATTTGATTGTATGTAGAATAGTGAAAGAAGTGTAAGGCTGAGAATACTTTTTTTCATGGTGTTTTTTAGCGATTAAAGTGGTGGCTGGCAACAAATTTCTGGTCCAACTGATAATATACAAGGTTAAAATTACTTCTTTTTTGGTCTAGAAAAGCAACAACTTCGTCCAAATTTTTGTCAGATATTTCTTCAATTTTAATTTTAAAACCTTTATTGAGAAAGTGTCCAAAATAGAAACCGTCTTCCATAACTTCTGCTTGGTTTTCCGAAAGTTTTTTGAATTTCTTGTTTTCTAAGTCTTTTGAGGAGAGTCCATTAATCAATTTGTGTTTTCCAATATGATTGGTTATTACTCCCCAAGAATAAATGGGTAATGCAAAATCCATTGTATTGATCGGATATTCTTGGAGATTACTGAGATAACTTTCCATGAGAGGAATATCCAAGATTGAATTTTTGTCGGAATTTTCTAACGGTGATGAAGTGGAATAGCACATCAGATAAACCTTTTCAACTGGGGGAATTCCCATTTTTTCTTTATCTCTGACTTGATGAAGCCTTAATGTAGTAGTAATGGTTTTTCTAGAGGTCGATTTCAGCTCTTTCAAAAATTGAAAGTAGTCGTCGCGGGTTCCTTGTGTCCAATCGCAGTCGATTTGGATTTCGTTGGCTAAGTTGAGTTTCAAAGTCTCATTTTTTCGGATAATTAATTCGTTAATGCTTTTGGCAAGAAATACAATTTCTTCTTTTTGGATATTCAGGAAACTTCTATTGGTGATGTATACGACTGGGACTACGGTCTTTTCTAAATGAAATTTTTCAGGTTTTGTAATCGGGGCAACTGGTTGAAAGCGATTTTCGATTTTATCAACGTCAAAGAATCGGGTGTAAAGAATAGGAGTAGTGGCTTTGTTGAGAGTTTGTTCTTCCTCTTTATTTAGTAAAAGTTCGGTTTTCCAATAATAAAAGGAATAAGTGTGGGGTTTCCGCTTTTCGCAAGAAAGGAGAATGATAAGTAAACATAAAATCCACAGTTTTTTCATACTCAAAAGTATGGAAATTTTTAGGGCAATTTTTAATTATTTCTGTGACGTTTCTGATTGTTTTTCTATTTTGACCAAGATGAATTTTATTGTTTCTATTTTACAAATAGCTGATAGTTAATAATTTGTATTGCAATTTGAGTTTACAAAAAGAAAGCAAAGTCTTTACAAATATTTTGGTTTTTTCTTGATGAACTTTGAGTCATGTTTAACACCCAAAATATTTTAGATATGAAAACTAATTTTTTAAAAGCAGTTTTACTTTGTTCTTTTTTAATAAGTATTAATTCCTGTAAGAAAAGTGGTGAGTATGAAGAAGCTTCAGCCAATATAAGTGCAGCTGACGCTAAAGTTGCAATAGAGGAAGTTTCGGATAGTATTTCTTTGGCGGCAACTCAAGAGGTAGAAGGCAAGAAATTTATCAAGAACGCTGAGGTTAATATGGAAGTAAAAGATGTCTATGACGCTACCATCTCGATCGAGAAGGCCTTGAGGGAGTTATCTGGTTTTGTGACTTCAAGTCAAATGCACAGTCAGGTTTTGGAAGAAGATTCATAGAATACTTCGGATACAGATGCTGTATTGGTAAGGAAGTATCAAATGGAAAATAGTATGCAAGTGCGTGTTCCTACAGTGAATTTGGGTGTTTTTTTAGACAAAATAAATGATAAAAAACTATTCCTCAATACTCGAATTATTTCTGCTGAAGACGTTTCGTCAAGCATCAAGTTTGCTGAACTAGAAGGGAAACGAATTAAGAAAACTCAGGAGAATGTCTCAACTGTTAAAAATGGGCTGGACAAAGTAAATAAGTCTGACTCTGTTATGATGGAGAGCAACCAACATCAGTTGGCGTCGCTAGAAATGACAGATAATCTCAAATACAGTACGGTTAACATCTATATCAAAGAGCCGAAAACCAGCGTCTCTACTCTTGCGATTACTAATACCAAGAATGTTGACAATCAGTACAAGATGAATTTTTTCTATGAAATGAAGAATGCTTTTGTAGAAGGTTTTTATCTCATTCAGTTGGTGCTTATTGGTATAATGAAGATTTGGCCACTATTGCTAGTTGGCGTTGCGGGTTTTCTTCTTTGGAGGCGCAGAAAAGTTGTAATTAAGCCTGTAAAATCAACCGAGGATAATGCTAATTAGTTCTTTGGTGGTCGGAAGTAAAGTCTTCCGACTTTTTTAGTGACATGTAGAATGGTCTCCCTGCTGATGTTCTTTGGAGTGATTGTGTTTGATTTCCAAAGCATTTTTAGATGGAGAAATATAAGGAATACCGATCTTTAGTCCTCTCAAAATAAATAATGAACCCAGCGCAAACATTAATATTGGGGCGAGCTTCATAATAGTTGAACGGAAGTTGGTACTCAACATATTTCCTAGTAATACTACAACAAACATTAGGGGAACGGTTCCTATTCCGAAAAGAAACATAAAGAGCATGCTTTCTTTAACTCCACCCGCAGCAAGGCTAGCGGTTAAGGCAGCATATACCATTCCGCAGGGAAGAAATCCGTTAAGGACTCCAGTTAAAAATTTGGAGGAGTAATCAGTTTTGGAAAGCAGTTTGGAAAGATTGAATTTAATTTTGTAAAAGAAACGATTCATGAAACCAAGTTTGGTCACAAAATCACTTCCGCCAATCGAAAAGATAGCCATCAAAACTAAAACGACTCCCGAGAATATGGTAAGATAAGATTGAAATCCCGCCAATTGAAATCCCGTTCCTATGAGACCCAACAGTAATCCAAGGAAAGTATACGTTACCACTCTTCCCAATTGGTAAGTAATATTTTTTAGATGGAAGTTAAGTTGTTGCTTCTGGGTTAGTCCCATAGATAGAGCAATAGGGCCACACATTCCCACACAATGGAAACTGGTCATCAGACCAAGTCCTAATGCTGCTATAAAGAGATTGGTGTTCATTCTACCAAACCAAATCGTAATCTATTTGATATTCCTTTTTTTCTTTTGTCCAATGTACCCTTAGAATATAACCTCCTTTCACCAAAACATTTCCTGGTATGTAGAGAGCATTAGTGGCATCAAGCGTAAGTTTTTTTTCGATGTCCAGATTTTTATCTTCTGGGCGGTGCATATCTATACTAAAAGTAGAATTGGTATTATTGATGTCTTTTGGAAAAACAATTTTGATGCCGTCTGCATTCTGTTGATAGGTTGGTTTTTCCACTAGAAACCCGGCGTTATTCTTGGCGTCGATTACATCCTGATATTTTAACTCTTCCTCATAATAATCATCTGTTATAAGTTCTGAATTATCCCATCCTCTCGTAAAAAAGAAGATCATAGAAAGAATAAAGATGATAAATGCTGAGAGCGCAACAATAACACCGTGTCCCCAAGTGAATTTTTTCATTATTTAATATTGTAATTTAAATGGTCCTTCGAAGTAGGTTTCATAAACGTCAACTTCGTTTCCTTTTTCGTCGTATACACCAATTTTTATATTTTGTTTTTTCAGTTTGATTGTATTTTCAGGGAAGCTTAGGTTGATGGTTCCTTTTGCAATCTGATCTCTTGATACTTGGATTTTTTTATCTCCACTATATGAGATTATTCCACCTTCTGGAGACAAAACTTTGAAGGTAAGCGTTTTTTTGTCGTTACTCTTATTCAATAGCGTATAATTATAAGTGTTAGAGATTCGTCCGTCTCTTACATAGAAGGTAGTTCCTGCTGGTTTGATGAATTTAGCCTCCATTTCACCTCTATTTTGCAGTAAGAATCCTAAGAAACCCACTAATACCAGTAGAACAACGCTATATGCTTTCATTCTCGTAGTGAATTTGAAAGGTATTTCCTTTTCAATTTCATCTTCAGTAGCATATCGGATAAGTCCTTTTGGAAGACCCACTTTTTCCATGACTTCATCACAGGCGTCGATACACACAGTACAGTTTACACATTCTAGTTGTTGTCCGTTTCTAATGTCTATTCCAGTTGGACAGACTACAACACACTGATTACAGTCGATGCAATCTCCTTTTCCTGCTGCTTTTCTGTCTTCTCCTTTTCTCCATTTAGATCGTCCTTCACCTCTCTTATAATCATAGAAAACGTTAACAGTTTGTTTGTCGATGAGTACCCCTTGTAATCTTCCATATGGACAAACCAAAGTACAAACCTGTTCTCTAAACCATGCAAATACAAAGTAGAAAGCGGCGGTGAAGATTATCATTACTAAGAAGTTCGATGGGTGCGCAAACGGACCTTCCTTCATGATTTTGAAAACCTCGTCTTTTCCTACAATATACATGAACATAAAATGAGTAATGACGAGCGATATTATGGCGTAAATTGACCATTTAAGCGTTTTTTTCCAAATTTTCTCGCCGTCCCAAGGTTGGTTGTTAAGTTTGATTTGTTTGTTTCGGTCTCCTTCAATCGCGTATTCGATACGTCTAAACACCATTTCCATAAAAATGGTTTGAGGACATATCCAACCGCAGAAGATACGACCAAATACTACCGTAAATAATATTACAAATACAATAGAAGTAATTGCTCCTAATGCAAGAATAAAGAAGTCTTGTGGGTAAAAAGGCTGTCCAAAGATAAAGAATTGCCTATCTATGATATTTATGAGTAGTATTGGGTTTCCATTAATGGTGATGAATGGAAGCGCAAAAAAAATCAAAAGAAGTATGTAACTTACAATTGTTCTATAATTGGTGTATTTCCCGCTTGGCTTTTTTGGATATACCCACTTTCTTTTTCCAGATTGTTCTATGGTACTAACGGAATCTCGAAAAGTTTCGGGCTCTAATACTTGTCCGGCGCCTTTTGGGTTTTTTTCTTCTTGCGACATTTTTTGTTGTATTTTTTGATTACAGAGTCAGAATTTTTTAAAGGTACAAATTTACAAATTAATGATTAGGTTCTTATGTAATCTTTGTTACTTAACAGAAAAGAGATATAGTGATTTAAAACAAAAAAAAAGCCATTACAATAATGGCTTTTTTATAGATCATGTCTCTGTCAATTTATTTTTGCCAGTGAGCTTCTGTACCTTGAGGTGCAGCTCCGTTTGCTGCGGGAGCTTGCTCTTGGTTAATGTGGTAGATATATGCTGCTACATTTTGGATATCAAATCCAGTAAGAACACCATTCTTACCCCAAGCTTGCATTGTTGGGTTATTGGTACTACCATTTTCAACCATGTAGAATACATTTTTGAAAAGAGTTTTTTCTGGTTGGTTAATCCAATATTTATCCGTCAAGTTTGGACCAATACCTCCTTGTCCTTTATCTCCATGACAAGATACACAGTTGGTTTTGTAAACTTCTTCACCTGCGGCAATGTTATCTGCAGAGTATACAGCGTTGTCAATTGTTGGTGGAGGGGTGTCTTTTTTCCACTGTTCGATACTTGCGATTTGCTCTTTGTATTCTTGGTCATATTCAGCAATTGGGTGAGCAAAGTCTGTCATCCAGAAAGCCAACATATAAACAACACAATATACAACTCCAAACCAGAATAATCCTAACCACCATTTTGGAAGCTGATTGTCCAACTCCATAATTCCATCGAAACCATGGTCGATAAGGATGTCTTTTTCTTCTGTTGCACTTTGTTTTTTGAAAGCACTTTTATATAATCTTGTAAAGTAAGGAACTTTTTTCTCCTCTAAGTAAGCTTGCTTTTCTTCGTCAGTTAGTTTTTTGAACTTTTCATTTTCAATCAAGTCACCAATAGCATCTTGGATGAAAGCTAGAATTGAACTTATAACTACTGTTCCCCAAAAATATGGCGAAGATAGGAAAGAAGTGTTCTGTACGAACATGTAATATACTACAAATAATAGAGTAATAATTACAAGTATATTAATATAAACCGGGGTTCTTTGTTTCATGATTTTTTAATTTAGTCATTAAAAGTTTGGGTTTCGTCATCACTCAAAGGAGCTTGTGCTTCTTCTTGGTAATACTTTTTTGGTCTGCTAAAGACAACGATGATTATTCCAATGAAGAAAATCATAAAGATAATTAGTGCAATCGTCTGGTAGAGACCAGCGTTTTCACCGTTTGAAAGTATATCTTTAAAGCTTTGAGGAATCATTATACCTTTTGTTATTTCAATTTACTTTGTTGTACTTGCTGTTTTAACATCTGTTGTTTTAATGTCAGTACCTAATCTTTGTAGATAAGCGATAACAGCAATAATTTCCTTCTTCTCTAGTTCTCCCGCAGGCTTGCTAGCATAAGCTTTTTGTAAATCTCCAGCTTCTGAGAAGATATCTTTTACAATTTTTTTAGCTTGGTTATTAGCCCATGCATCTGCAGTATCAATCTCAGCTTTTGAATATGGAACATCAAATACATTCTTCATCAATTCCAATTTAGCTGTCATTTTTGACTTATCAAGATCGTTATAAATTAGCCAAGGGTAACGAGGCATGATGGAACCAGCAGAAGTTGACCTAGGGTTTTCCATGTGTTTGTAGTGCCAAGAACTTGGGTTTTTACCACCTTCTCTATGTAAATCTGGTCCTGTTCTTTTTGAACCCCAAAGGAATGGTCTATCGAAAACAAACTCACCTGCTTTTGAATATTGACCATTTTTACCATTAAATCTTACAACTTCATCACGGAAAGGTCTAATCATTTGGGAGTGACAAGCGTTACATCCTTCTCTGATATAGATATCTCTACCTTCCAATTCTAATGGAGAATAAGGCTTAACAGCTGCAATTTCTGGAACATTTGATTTTACCGTAAGAGTAGGTAGAATTTGTACTGCACCACCTATTGCCACAGCAACAAATGCTAAAATTGAGAAGTACATTGGCATTCTTTCTAACCAAAGGTGAGGTGTTTCTCCTGCTTTTCTAGCATCGCCAATATTGGCAAGAGCAGGTGCTTCTGCAGGCACGTCTTTCAAGAAGGAACCGCTTCTTGCAGTAGCAATAGCATTAATCACCATTAAAATGGCTCCAGCAATATAAAGGATACCTCCAAAGAATCTCATCCAATAGTAAGGAAGAATAGCAGTTACAGTATCTAACCAGTTTTTCCAAACTAATGTTCCATCTGGGTTAAACTGTTTCCACATCAATCCCTGCGTAAATCCTGAAATATACAATGGAACTGCATAGAAAATAATTCCTAAAGTACCTAACCAGAAGTGCCAGTTAGCTAATTTTACAGACCAAAGTTTGGTTCTCCACATGATCGGCAATAAGTAGTAGATCATACCAAATGCGATAAATCCATTCCAACCAAGAGCACCAATATGTACGTGACCAATTACCCAATCGGTAAAGTGACCAATTTTGTTTAAAGTTTTTGTTGCCAAAAGAGGACCTTCGAAAGTAGCCATACCATAACAAGTAACAGCAACAACAAAGAATTTCAATACTGGGTTTTCTCTTACTTTATCCCATGCCCCTCTTAAGGTAAGTAAACCGTTAAGCATACCTCCCCAAGATGGTGCGATCAACATAATGGAAAAACCTGTTCCTAACGCTTGAACCCAAGACGGAAGAGCAGTATATTCTAAGTGGTGAGGACCAGCCCAGATATATACGAAAATCAAAGACCAAAAGTGGATAATTGATAATTTATAAGAAAATACTGGTCTATCAGCTGCTTTTGGCATGAAGTAATACATCAAACCAAGTACTGGTGTTGTCAAGAAGAATGCTACTGCATTGTGACCATACCACCACTGTACTAAAGCGTCCTTAACACCAGAATAAGCAGAGTAAGATTTCCATCCAGTGAATGATAATGGAACCTCTAAATTGTTGAATAGATGAAGCATTGCAACCGCAACCCAAGTTCCGATATAGAACCAAATAGCTACATACAAATGACGAACTCTTCTTTTTGCAATAGTCCCGAACATGTTGATACCAAAAAGTACCCAAGATACGGTAATCAAGATGTCAATTGGCCATTCGTGTTCAGCATATTCTTTTGAAGTATTGATACCCATAAAGAAGGTAATCACAACCGCAACAATCATAATCTGCCATGTCCAGAAATGCACCCAAGACAAAGTATCGCTAAACATTCTTGCTTTTAGCAATCTCTGCAAAGAGTAATAGATTCCCGCAAAGATGCAGTTTCCTACAAATGCGAAGATTACTGCACTCGTGTGTAGCATTCTGATTCTACCGAATCCAAACGCACCATGAGTGTTAATTAATCCTTGAAGATTTCCGGCAGCCAAACTCTTAATTTCAGGGTCGTCTGTACCGAACAAAAATTCCGGTAATTCCGGATAAAACAGCATTAAAGCAGCAGTTAATCCAAGCAAAAATCCCACAACACCAAAGATTATGGTGGCAATGAGAAACGCTCTTACAATACTGTTGTCGTAACTAAATTTTTGTGTTTCCATATTCACTTATCACTTTATTATTCTTTTATTTATCTTTATTTTTAAGGTTTTCTGATTCTTGTTTGGACTCTTTCTCTCCATCCTCAAACAAAATGCGAACGGCGGGAGATTCGTCATCTTCAAATTGACCATTTTTTGCATTTACTAAAAAAATAATCAGAAAGACAACTGCCAATGAAACACTACAAATAATCATTAAATACAGTATGTCCATAACTCTACAAAAGTAAATCTTTTAGAATGGCCAAATTTAATGAAAATTTATGATTATTGTCAGCAATCGTTAAATATTGTTAATTTAAAATATTTCTAAATAAAAATATTTTGCATTTTCCATCGTTATTTGAAGTGCTTTCTAGATAATATCCAAATAGATAAGGAAGTGAAAACAACTACACTTATCGAACTTATAGGCATAAGAATTGCAGCAATAAGTGGTGATAAATTTCCAGTAATCGCAAATGCTAATCCTACAATATTGTACAAAAGGCTTATAACAAAGGTAATTTTTACAATAGTGACTGCATCTTTACTCATTGCGAGGTACTCACTCATCAGTGGAATTTTATTTCCTTGCATAATGACATCCGAAGAAGGTGTAAAGGTATTGGTGTCGTCTGCGATAGCGATCCCAACATTGCTTTGTTTAAGTGCTCCTGCATCATTGAGTCCGTCTCCAAACATCGCTACTTTTCGCCCTTGTTCTTGTAGGTCTTTGATGTAGTGTAGTTTATCCTCAGGACTTTGATTGAATTTCATTCCTATAACTGAAGGAATTAGTTTTTTGAGTGCCGTTTCTTCAGAAGCATTGTCACCACTTAGAAGGTGTATTTTGTAGTTAGAAAGTCCATCCATCATTTTTTGAAGTCCTTTTCTATACTCGTTTTTAAAGGTAAACTTACCCAAATATTGTCCATCTTTTTTAATATGAACCGATGTTTCCAAAGATGAGTTTTCAATTCCCATAAATTTTGCAGAGCCAACCAAATAGGTATGGTTTCTTATTTGGGCTTCATATCCTTTGCCAGGAACTTCTGTAAAAGATGTTACCGGAATGTGCGAGTCCTCAATTGGAAGGAAGTCATAAAGCATTTTTGAAAGAGGGTGATTGGAGTTGATAAGGATAGATTTTAGATTCTCCAAATCTGTTTTGCTGATTTCTATTCCCTCATATCCAATGTCAGATTTTTTGTTTTCGGTGATAGTACCCGTCTTGTCAAAAACCAAAGTGTTGACTTTGGCTAATTTTTCGATGGTCAATGCATCTTTTACATAAAAAAGATTTTTGCCTAAAGCACGCATCGTATGTCCGAAGGTAAATGGAGCAGAAAGCGCTAATGCACAAGGACACGCAACAATAAGAATGGCAGAAATCACCTGAAACATTTTTTCTATATCGGTTCTTCCCCAATAGATGCCCGCAATAATCGTTATTCCTAATATAATAAATGTAAAATATTTACTGATGGAATTAGTTAGCGTGTCTAATCCTGTTTCTTGCTTTTTGAAAGCTTCCTTATTCCATAATTGGGTAAGATAGCTTTGGTCTACATTTTTAATGACCTCTAATTCTAAAGCAGTCCCGATCTGTTTTCCTCCAGCAAAGATTTTGTCACCTGGACTTTTGCTCACAGGTACGCTTTCGCCCGTAATAAAACTATGGTCGATATTACCGTCACCATTTATCAAAATGGCGTCAACAGGTATGATTTCTTGGTTTCTTACTAATATGCGGTCTCCGATTTTAATATCCGAAAGCATAATATGCGAAGCGTTGCCTTCATTATCTAATTTGGTGACAGCTATTGGATAGAATGATTTGTAATCTCTGTCATATGACAGGGAATGATAGGTGCGTTTTTGGAAATATTTTCCCAAAAGCATAAAGAAAAGCAATCCGCAAAGGGTATCGAAGTACCCAGGTCCATAGTCTGTAACCACTTCATAAATACTTCGCCCGTATAAAACCAAGATTCCTAGAACAATGGGAACGTCAATATTGATGATTTTGTTTTTTAATCCAAACCAAGCAGATTTGAAATAGTCAGAAGCAGAGTAGAATACAACTGGAGTTGCAAAAAGAAACATCAAAAACCGAAAGAGATTTTTATAGGTATCCATCCAGAAATCAGTCGTGCCCAAAGCTTGAGAAGCATATTCGGGAAAGCTAAAAAACATTCCATTTCCGAAAGCAAAGCCAGCAATGGCTAATTTGATGATTAGTGATTTGTCAATATACTCTTCTTTTTTGTCGGAAGTCTCAAGATTAATGACAGGTTTGTAACCTAATTGAGTCAAAAAATCTGCTAATTCGCTTAGCTTCAATTGATGATGGTCAAAAGAAATAAGCAGTGTTTTTTTGGTGAAATGCACCTGCGAGTAATGGATGTGTGGATTGATGGAGTGTAAGCTTTCAAGGAGCCAAATACAAGAGGTGCAATGTATTACGGGGATTTTGAAAGTAATGAGTGTTGTGTTACCATCCGAGAAATCCGTTAGATGGTCGAAGATTTCTTGAGCATCAAGATAGTCAAATGAAGAAATGTCATCTGGTCTAACACCAGAATTTTTATTTAATTCATAAAAATTCCCCAAATTGTTCATTTGTAGAATTTCATAAACAGACTTACATCCGTTGCAACAAAAAGTTTTTTCATCGAAAAATAATCTCTCTTTGTTGATTTCCAGACCGCAATGGAAGCAATTTTCAGCCAAAATTTCTTTAGTTTAAAGCGCAAAAATATGATAAAAAATTTTGTCCCTCGGAGAGAAAAGCTATACTTTTGCTGATAAATATCATTTAGTATGTCTTTAGAAAAACAATTGATAATAGAGGAAGAGATTAAGAGCGCCTTCAGAGAAGAGGGTCTAAAACAAAGTCTTCCCGAGGAAGTATATGATCAATATAAGGCAGCGAAGCAGGTTGTCCACTTTCAAAAAGGAGACTGCATTTTTGAAGATGGAGAATTGTCCAAAGGTGTGTATTTGATTGAAAAAGGGACCATTAAGCTTTCTAAATTAGGAGCTTACGGGAAGGAACAAATTCTTCGTTTTATCAAAGAAGGAGACATTATTGGGTATCGATCTATTCTTTGCGGAGAAAATTATCAAGCGAAGGCAGAGGCGATGACAGACGTTGAAGTTAAGCAATTGCCATCGGATGTTTTTGTAAAGATGCTGAAATCTGATCCCAAACTATCTTTTGTAATGTTAGAAAAGATCGCTTACGAACTCGGTGAATCTTCTAATACCATTACCTTTTTAGCCCAAAAAACTGTTAGAGAGCGTTTAGCAGAGATTCTTTTGTTGTTGGAGCAAAAACTTGGTACCGATCCGGAAGGATACATCAAAATTGCATTAACAAGAGAGGAGATTGCTAATTTGATTGGTACTGCAACAGAGAGCGCTATCAGATTAATTTCAGAATTCAAACATGATCACTTGATTGAGACAGAAGGAAGAAATATCAAAATCTTAAATCACGAGAAACTGATCAAATTAGGTCACGTTACCATTTAAATTTTCAAATTAATTATTTAAAACAATATAGATGATAATTGAAGAAAGATACTTACGAAAGTGTCGGATTCGATTATCATTTTTTAATTCAAATTGCTATGTCTGTACATTCTGAAGTTAAAAAAGTCACTACCGAAACACTCCGCAAAATGAAATTTGATGGAGAGAAAATTACCATGCTTACCGCATATGATTTTACAACCGCAAAAATGGTAGATGCGGGTGGTGTGGACACCATTTTGGTGGGAGACTCTGCTGCGAATGTAATGGCAGGATATGAGACGACATTACCTATTACTCTTGACCAAATGATTTATCACGCACAATGTGTGGTAAGAGGAGTAGATAGAGCTTTGGTGGTGGTGGATTTGCCTTTCGGAACTTATCAAAGTAATCCGGAAAAAGCATTAGAATCGGCGGTGCGAATTATGAAAGAATCAGAAGCTCACGCCATCAAATTAGAAGGAGGGGAAGAAGTTTCCAAATCCATTAAAAAAATTGTTAATGCCGGTATTCCAGTAATGGGACACCTGGGACTAACGCCTCAAAGTATTTATCAATTCGGGACCTACAAAGTAAGAGCGAAGGAAGATGAAGAGGCGGAGAAACTGATTAATGACGCAAAACTTTTGGAAGAGTTGGGTTGTTTTGCGTTGGTTTTGGAAAAAATTCCCGCAACATTAGCAAAAAAAGTGTCAGAAAGTATTTCAATCCCAACAATTGGAATTGGAGCTGGCCCAGATTGCGATGGTCAAGTTTTGGTTTATCATGATATGGTTGGGATGAATAAAGGTTTTTCGCCTAAATTTTTGAGAAGATACCTTGATTTATACACAGAAATCACAGGTGCAGTTGCGCAATATGTAACTGATGTTAAGAAAAAGGAATTCCCTAATAATGATGAGAGTTACTAAATTTATTCTCTTCCTTATTGTTTCATTTCTTGTTTTTACAAGTTGTGGCTCGCAGAAGTCAACTTTTGGTAAAAAATACGAGGTGTATGATATTGATTCATTAGGTTCTAAAGAATATGTTTCCAGCATTCGAAAGGTTGATGGTTCAGATTTTAAAGAAGGGCGTTTTATAGAGAAAGATATTGAAGTTAAATATCAATTTTTAGCACCTTCAAAAATAGAGAGTGGTAGAAAATATCCTTTGGTTTTGGTTTTTCATGGTTCGGGAGCAATAGGAACGGATAATCAAAAACAAATGAATGCTCTTGTTAAAAATTGGGCGACCCCAAAAAATAGAGATAGTTATCCAGCCTATGTTTTGGCACCTCAATTTCCGGTTCGTTCTTCTAATTACCATTTGGACGAAGATAGAAAGGTATTGGCTTCGGAGTCTAATCAATATTTGGATTTGGTTCTTCAGTCAATTGATTCTTTGAAAAAAGTTCATCCAATTGACGAAAGGAGAATTTATGTAGTCGGTTTTTCGATGGGGGGTTCTACAACTATGAACGCTTTATCTAAGAGACCAGAGCTTTTTGCTGCGGGAATCAATATTTCGGGTATATCAGAATTTGATAAAATGGAGGAACTGAAGAGTACTCCGATTTGGATTGTTCATGGAAGTTTGGATACGGATAATTTGCCAAAAAGTAATTTGAAGTTTTTCGAAGAAATGGCGCCGAAAGGGAAAGTGTATTTTTGGGAATGTAAGGACAAATGGCATAATAATATAGCGTCAAGAGAACTATTGGATACGATTCCAAAATGGTTATTTAAACAAAAAAAGAAAAATTAAAATGAAGAATCTACCTGTTATTCAAGGAGTGTTATCAATCGCAGCATTATTTTGTATTGCAGTAGGGTGGTTTGGTCTTTTTTCAGATGAAATCAACGAAATTTTATCCAGAAGAGTGTTCTATATTTTGATAGGAGTTACTTTTTTGATTCAGGCTCCATTGTTGAGCAATAAAAAGTTTATGTATCCGATGTTTGTTGCAGCGGCTTTATGTCTCATCGGAGCGTTTCTACCCATAGATTCCAGATTTGCTTCAATTAAGACGATTGGATTATTGGCGGGAGTGATTTTTTCGATGTCTAATAGACAGAGAGTTAATCGTTAAATATTAAATTATGTTTTCTCGGGGCTTCTTTTTTGCGTTGATTTTTATTACAACATTGGCTTTTGCTCAGGGAAAGCACTATCGTTTTAGCCCAAATTTTCAGTCGGGTAAGGATTATTATCTTGAGCGTACTGTTCATGAAAGTTTTGTGAGTGAAAAAGGAAAGATAAGTCATCCAAGTATTGACTATGTCAAATTAAAGCTCAGGAAAGAGAATGTTATCAATAACGAAATGTATTATAGCTTCGTGGTTATTGAAAGAAATCATCAACATCTTGAGGATACTCAGGATCAGAAGACATCTCTTAATTTTTTTGAGGGGGTGAAGTTTTTTTTCAAAACTTCAGAGTCTGGAACTTATCTTGGAATCACGAATTTGGAGAATATTAAAAAACAGATTCGAGCTCATTTAACAAAAGAAAAAATTAAGGAGTTTCCTTCTTATTCCTACTATTATAATGGAGTCAAAGATGATCCAGTATACCAAATTGCGGTTGTCGAACGAGTCATTATTAATTATTTCAGATTTTACGGAAGTGATATTCCTTTAGGTAAAAGCTCTTATAATTTAAGACAAGAGAAATTTCCTTTTTTTGCCTCTCCATCTTTGCCGTATATTGTCAATGTGGAACTGATAGATGAAAAATCCAATATGTTTCTTAAGGTCGAGAGTATAGTTGATAAAAAGGAAATGACTCAGACAGATTTCGAAAATGCTGCGTTCAGATGTTGTGTCAAAAACATGGAAGACTTCAAAAAAGAATACAGTTTTTCGGCGATAGAGGATGTCGTGATTGATCAAGAAAGAGCTCTGGTGACAGAAATGCGCCTTTCTGCAGAACCTAAGTCCTACTCAAGAAATAAAGGACATTGGGAATATAACATGGTAATGAAGTTAGTACAATGATAGAATCTCAAATCATATTCGAAGACAACCATCTTTTAATCATCAACAAAAAAGCAGGGCAACTTGTTCAAGGTGATAAAACTGGTGATGAATCTCTTTTGGAATCCATTAAAAATTTTATAAAAGTTCGAGACAAGAAACCAGGAAATGTTTTCCTTGGCCTCGTTCATCGTATTGACCGACCAACATCGGGATTGGTGATTTACGGCAAAACATCAAAAGCGCTTTCTCGTCTAACCCAGATGATTAAAAATCGCGAAATTCAAAAAACATATTGGGCAATTGTTCCCAAAGAAATGATTCCTCAAAGTCAAAGACTGGTTCATTATCTCAAAAAAAATGAAAAAACCAATAAGGCAACCGTTTTTCCAAAGCCTACTGAAGGTGCAAAAGAATCTATTCTAAATTATAGCATCATTAAAACTCTAGATAATTATCAATTGTTAGAAATTGATTTGGAAACCGGTCGTCATCATCAGATTCGCGCCCAACTTTCAAAAGTCGGAGTTCCTATTAAAGGTGATCTTAAATATGGTTCACCTCGCTCCAACAACGACGGCGGAATTTCACTTCACGCCAGAAAATTAGAATTTATTCATCCTGTCACAAAGGAAAATGTGGAAATCATCGCACCTGTTCCTCAAAACGATCCGGTTTGGAAAGCTTGTGAAGGTTAAATACCACTTAAACCCATATTTAATCTAACATAAACCTCAGTATTCTCTGTATCTCCGTGGTTAAATATTATTTGTTTTAGTGATTTTCACTAAAATAGCCTTGTTTTTTTATTTTATAAAGATAATAAATCTAAATTTGAAATATTATTTATAATTATTATCTAAATTAATCTATTTTGCATTAATTTTAAACTGTTTATTTAGTATTTTTAAATATTTAATCTAATTTTGCGCTTCAATTTTTTTGAAGAATGAAATTCTATATTTATATAGCAACTAAAGAATATACCTCATACGCAGAAACCATTGTCAAGGAAATGGAAGATTCTGCAAAAGTTCGTGGAACAGGGATTGCAAAGCGCTCTCCCGAATATATCGCCAAAAAAATGGAAGATGGTGATGCGGTGATTGCTATTGCCGAAGACGGAACTTGGGGCGGTTTCTGTTATATTGAGACTTGGGATCACGAGAGATTTGTGGTCAATTCGGGTCTTATTGTTAATCCTCATTTCAGAAATTCGGGATTAGCGAAACAAATCAAAAATAAAGTTTTTCGATTATCGAGATTCAAACATCCGAAAGCTAAAATTTTTGGTCTGACAACAGGTTTGGCTGTGATGAAGATTAATTCAGATTTAGGATATAAACCAGTCACTTACTCTGAACTTACTCAAGACGACGCCTTTTGGAATGGTTGCAAAAGTTGTGTCAATTACGACATCTTAATGATGAAAGAGCGTAAAAATTGTCTTTGTACAGCTATGCTATATGAACCAAAACCAGACACTTTTGAAGTCGAAGTTGAGGAAGAATATAAAAAAATTGAAGAAGAAAAGTCAGACAAAAGACCTCTGAATTATTAAGTCTAAAATCTGATATCTAATTTCTAAAATCTAAATTAAATGAAAAAAATAGTTTTAGCATATAGCGGAGGATTGGACACCACATTTTGTGCGGTTCATCTTTCTAAACAAGGATACGAAGTTCATGCCGTGACAGTCAATACAGGAGGTTTTTCTCAGGAGGAAATTTCTGATATCGAAGCTTGCGCCAAGAAACTTGGAGTTGCATCATACACTTGTATCGATGCGGTGAAATCATATTACGAAGAGACCGTTAAATATTTGATTTTCGGAAATGTTTTGAAGAACAACACGTATCCACTTTCTGTGAGTGCGGAAAGGACTTCTCAAGCTACGGAAGTTGCAAAATTTGCCAAGAAAATTAATGCGGAAGCAATCGCTCATGGAAGTACAGGAGCAGGAAATGACCAAGTTCGTTTTGATGTTATTTTTTCTATTCTTTGTCCTAATGTTGAAATCATTACACCGATTCGTGATCTTCAATTATCTCGAGAAGCGGAAATTGAATTTCTAAAAGAGAACGGTGTTGAAATGAATTTTGAAAAAGCAAAATATTCTATAAATAAAGGACTTTGGGGAACTTCAGTTGGAGGAAAAGAGACTTTGACATCCTCAGATAATTTACCAGAAGACGCTTTTCCAAGTCAACTACAAAAGGAAACACCACAAAATTTAACCCTCACTTTTGAAAAAGGGGAATTAATCGGGATTGATGATGAAACATTTTCACATCCAACCGAAGCAATTTTAAAATTGGAAGAAATAGCAAGCCCATACGCGATTGGTAGAGATATTCACGTTGGAGATACCGTCATCGGAATCAAAGGAAGAGTCGGCTTCGAAGCAGCGGCAGCTTTAATTACGGTTAAAGCCCATCATTTGTTGGAGAAACACACCCTCTCAAAATTTCAGTTAATGATTAAAGACCAAATTTCAGGTTGGTACGGAACGTGGTTGCATGAAGCGTTGTTTCTTGACCCAGTGATGCGAGATATCGAAGCGATGTTGGATAATTCTCAAAAAACCGTGAATGGAAAAGTTTTCGTCACTTTACTTCCTTATCGTTTTATTTTGAATGGAATCGAGTCTGAAAACGACTTAATGTCTTCTAAATTTGGAAGTTATGGAGAGATGAATAAAGGGTGGAGTGGCGAAGATGTGAAAGGCTTTTCTAAAATTTTGAGCAACTCATTGTCAATTTATTACAACATCAACGCTCATGAATAATTCAAAAATAAAGGCGGGAATTATCGGTGCGGCAGGTTATACAGGCGGAGAATTAATCCGTCTCTTGCTTCATCATCCCAACGCAGAAATCGAATTTGCAACAAGCAGAAGTTTGACAGGTGATAAAATATCGTCCGTTCATCGAGATTTGTTGGGCGAAACAGATTTGGTTTTTAGTGAAATGAACGACCAAGTGGATGTTATTTTTCTTTGTCTTCCACATCAGGAAAGCAAAGTTTGGTTAGAGCAAAATCCACTTCCCAAAAATGTAAAAGTTATCGACTTTGGAAATGATTTCAGAGTGAATGAAGCATTTGGAAATCAAAAATTCACTTACGGTTTACCGGAGTTTCAAAAAGATAAAATTAAAGAAGCGAAATTGATAGCCAATCCCGGATGTTTTGCAACAGCAATTCAATTAGCGCTTTTGCCTTTAGCTTCTAAAAATTTGTTGAAAGATGTTTACACGACGGGAATCACGGGTTCTACAGGTGCAGGAAAATCGTTGATGAAGACCACTCAGTTTACATGGCGCAATAATAATATTTCCGCATATAAAACCTTGACACACCAACATTTAGGTGAAATTAAAAAAACTTTAAAATCATATTGTCAAGCTGAAATCGACATCAATTTTGTTCCATGGAGAGGCGATTTTCCAAGAGGAATATTTACGACTTCCGTTTTAGAATGCGACCAATCTTTAGAAGAGGTTTATCAGATTTTTGAAGACTTTTACAAAGATTCAGTCTTCACTTTTGTTTCGAGAGAAAATATTGATTTAAAACAAGTTGCAAACACGAATAAAGTACTCGTTCACATCGAAAAAGAAGGAAATAAAATTGCAATCCACACCGCAATTGACAATCTTTTGAAAGGAGCTTCGGGACAAGCCATCCATAATATGAACCTGATGTTTGGCTTTGATGAAAAAGCAGGTTTAAATTTAAAACCACAGGCTTTCTAAAATGTCATTGCGAGCGAAACGTAGTGTAGCACAGCAATCTCAAACTTAAAAATGAACAGTTTTGTTATCCTGCCTCACAATGATAGGTAGCAACATAAAAAAACAAAAAAAAATGAACCTTTTCCAAGTATATCCTTTACAAAATATCACTCCCGTAAAAGCTGAAAATTGTTGGCTTTGGGATGACAAAGGCGAAAAATACCTTGACCTTTATGGTGGTCACGCTGTCATTTCAGTAGGACATTCGCGTCCGCATTATGTGAAAGAACTGACGAAGCAACTCACCCAAATTGGATTTTATTCCAATTCAGTTGTTATTCCGCAGCAGGAAGAATTGGCTGAAAAGTTGGGAAAAATTTCGGGTTATGAGGATTACTCGCTTTTTCTGTGTAATTCAGGAGCAGAAGCCAATGAAAATGCGTTAAAATTAGCGTCTTTCCATAACGGCAAAAAGAAAGTGATAACATTTAGTAAATCTTTCCACGGTAGAACATCTGCAGCAGTTGCTGCAACAGACAACAAAAGCATAGTTGCTCCGATTAATGAAACGGACAATTTTATTTTCGTCGAACTTAATAACGAAGAAAATTTAGAAAAGGCTTTTGCTGAGAACGAAATTTCATCAGTGATTATTGAAGGAATTCAAGGAATTGGAGGTGTGTATTTTCCTACGGAAAGTTTTTTTAATAAAATTCAAAATCTTTGCAAAGAACATCAAGCGGTGTTTATTTGTGATGAAATTCAGTCAGGTTACGGAAGAAGCGGGAAGTTTTTTGCACATCAGTATCACGAAAATATCAAACCTGATATTATTTCCATTGCAAAAGGAATGGGAAATGGATTTCCTGTTGGTGGAATTTTGATTTCCCCTGAATTCAAAGCACAATTCGGAATGTTGGGAACAACTTTTGGCGGAAACTATTTGGCTTGTGCGGCTTCTATCGCTGTTCTGGATATTATTGAAAACGAAAACCTTGTAGAAAATGCAAAAGAAGTGGGCGATTATTTTGTTGAGCAATTAGTTGCAATTCCTCAAATTAAGGAAGTCAGAAGTCAAGGTTTGATGACGGCTTTAGAATTTGATTTTCCTGTTGCAGAACTTCGAAAAAAACTTTCGGATGACTATCATATTCTTACAGGAACTGCCTCAGGAAAGAATGTCATGCGAATCCTTCCTTCATTAACCGTTTCAAAAAACGAAATCGATTTGTTCATTGAAGCACTCAAGGAAGTTTTAAATTAGTATTTAATTTTATGTGAAATTTTTGATATTCAATAGTAATAAATATTTCTCGTTTTACTTTAAATAAACGAAGTGCCTTTGTTTATCAATAAAATATTTGAAGAAAAAAATATGGTCTATCCTTGCGATATTTTAACGCAAAGCAAGACAAAGGAATAGGGAATATCATTGATGAAATAGGTTAAACAAAGACATTTCATTTGAAATCGAAAAACAAGTTTTGTTGACCTATCGGAAAGAAAATGAAGATTAATGAACTTTTGAATTTAACTATTAAAACATCAATAGGAATGGACTTTAGTCCATTTTACAAAATGAAAAAGAAAAAAGGCTTTAGCCAAAATTAAATATAAAAACACAAATAATAGAATTTAAAAGTCTGATTAATATTTTTAGTAACACTTAAGCAGATTTAATGACATCAAAAGTCAGTCACTTAAGAACACTTGAGTTTTGAAAATCAAAGATTTTCACCTAAAGTGAACTTAATATTTTTAGTATTTATTCAAACTAAAGTGACTAAAGTGTTTTAAATTAAGCTTCATAGAACTATAAGATAATTGTGAATATATTCAAA
>NZ_JBYVEB010000020.1:0-36998 GCF_058117085.1 Chryseobacterium sp. CG10_8
CAATATCTTTTATATGCCTAATTCAATTATTTTAATCATTATGATACGGCTTGCCTTGAAGGATTTGGTCAGCACGATATAGTTGTTCTGCGATGAAAAGTCTTACCATTTGGTGCGTAAAGGTCATTTTTGATAATGCCATTTTTTCCTGGCTGCGTTGGTAAATTTCCTCCGAAAAACCATATGCTCCTCCAATCAATATATGAACTTTCTTGATAGAAAGATTCATCCAGGTATCGATTTTCTGTGAGAATTCTCGGCTTGTATATTGTTTGCCCTTTTCGTCCAATAATATGACATGGTCGCCATTGTCGATGTGTTGGAAGAATGCTTTGGCTTCTTCTTTCTTTAAAAGTTCGGAGCTAAGGTTTTTAGCATTTTTGATATCCGGAATTTCAATAATGTCAAAATTCCAATGTTTTGGCAGTCGATTGATGTAATATTGAACCAAATTTGTGATTTCTTTATCATCCGTCTTGCCGATACACAATAAATTGATTTTCATTTTCTATATTTGTTTTGCAAAGATAACCTAATGCCAAGTAAACTATCCAAATTAATAGTACGCTTTAGAAATTTTTTAGACCATACTAACGTTCCAATTTTGGGAATTTCTTTTTTGAAGTTATTTCAGATTTATGGGCAGGGTTTGGCTAAATTGAGGATTGGGAGGAAGGCAGCTGCAATTTCTTGGAATTTCGTTCTATCGCTTTTTCCCTTTATCTTATTTTTGCTATCAATTTTGCCTTATTTGCCGCATTACGATAAATTACAATTTTACATTTTCGAAGTATTAATTCACAAGATTTTCCCTGGTACTATTGAGAACGACGTTCGTACCTACATCGAAAGTAATATTATACCGACTGCAGCAGGAGTAAATAATTTAACCATAATTGTAGCCCTTATTTTTGCGACCAATGGAACTTTTGCAGTGATAGACGGCTTCAACGAAAATTCGGAGGAAAAACTGAGCAATGTCAAAGAGTATATCATTTCGTTTTTTATTACGATTGGATTTATTAGTATTGTCTTACTAGCGTTATTCGGAGTGTATTATTCGGAGGTTGTTCTTAAGCTTTTTACCCCGTCCTATGATATTTCTTGGTTTGTACAGAACTTATCCAAATTAATTGGATTCATTTCTTTTCCGTTGTTTTACTTTCTTTTGCTAACGTTATTTTATTGGATTGGAACAGTGAAAATAACCAGATTTCGCCAAGCCATTCCAGGTGCTGTTTTGACGACTGTTTTATTTATCTTGACGACTTATCTTTTTGCAATCTTTATTCAAAATTTTGCTCGTTACAACGTTTTGTACGGTTCTATTGGAAGTATGATTTTATTAATGATTTGGGTCAATGTCAATGTGCATCTCCTTTTACTTGGAAATGAACTTAATTTTGCCATTCGAAAAATTAGAAAAGGTGAGGTACAACTACCTGAAAAGAAGAATATAAAGTCAAATAAAATAGATGATTTTTCGGCTCAATAAATTTCTTAATATTTCTTAAAATTTTGTTAATAAAAAATATAATTTTGATCAAATTTGTTGCTATCTTTGATTGAAAATTTTAACACAGAATGGTAAAATTGTTTTGGTTACTATGTTGTAGCCTCTTTATACTTTCCTGCGAAAATAAGGTTGATATGGTTAACCCTTCTTTTTATTACTGGAAAGGGGATTATGGTATTTATGGAGCAGAAGGCGAAATTCTCAAATCACAGAATGTAAAAAAGCTTTATGTGAAGTTTTTTGAAGTTGAATACAAGGATGGCTTCGGAGCAATTCCAGTAGAAAAAACTAATCTGCAACTTTACAGTGGAAATGGGGACTTTGCGGACTTAGTAGAAATTGTTCCAACGGTTTTTATTCGCAACGATGTATTTCTCAAATTAACGAGTGCGGAAATGGACAGCTTAGCTGACAATGTCAATTTTCTCATTTCAAAATACCATACAGAAAAATTTGAAAAGAAAGTAATCAAGGAATTTCAGATTGATTGTGATTGGACCGCAAAAACAAAGGAATCTTATTTCTACTTTTTAAGAAAAATAAAAGAAATTTCGAAGAATGAAATTAGTGTGACGCTTCGTCTTTATCCATATAAATATCCTAAGATAATGGGGGTTCCGCCAGCAGATAAAGCTACTCTTATGTGTTATAACCTGATTAATCCCTTGACTAATCATACAAAAAATTCTATCCTAGATTTGGGAGAACTAGAAAAGTATCTCAAGGGATCAGACAAGTATCCTCTTCGCTTGGACGTTGCATTACCAATTTATTCTTGGATGCAAGTTTATCATAATAACCAGTTTCAAAGCATCATCTACAATACCAAAGAAGTGAAACCCATGCTAAAAGAGATAAAACCGTTATGGTACGAAGTTGAAAAAGATACGATGATTAATTACTCGGATTACTTGAAGAAAGGAGACAAGATAAAATATGAAGAAATTACCACCGAGAAAATTAACAAATCGATTGATCTAATTAGAAAATATGTAAAACTAGATAATGAAATTACCGTTACTTTATTTAGTTTGGACGAGATCCAACTCAAACAATTTAGCAATGAAGATATTAGCCAGTTTTATACTCGTTTTACTAAGTAGTGGAGCTTTTGGTTGTGGCTTTTATCTCTACGAAAATGATCTGCGACTATGCTTTATGAAGCCGGAGCTTATTGGAAATCAGCAATTTTCAGATTTTTATTATTCTAATAATTATTTTTCGAGGAATACACCTGATGAATTACCTTTTTTTTCGAACGAAGTCCAATGGAAAAGGTATTGTAACAATAGCGTAGATGTTAATGAAATAAGAGAAGTGATGGATCAATTTTCTGTTGATAAAATATCTAAACAATCTACCAATGGCTTTATTAGATATCTATATATGCAACAGGATTTTGAAGCAATTAACTATTTGAAATTTGCTAAAGATTGTGAGTTTTTCAACACTCATAGAGATGATCCTTGGGAAAGACGAGAAACAATGTTGCTTTCTGAGCGAGAAGGATTTATAAAAAAAGCTAAGGAACTAGCATTAAGTGCAAATAATAACGATATCAAAAGAAGATATGCTTTTTTAGCGCTTCGACTATTTTATTATAACGGAAATATTGAAGCTATTAAACAATGGTATCCAAGATTTTTTGATGAAAATAATCCTAAGGATGTAGTTGATTATTTTGCGATGTCCTTCATGGCGATTGCTGAGAAAAACAGATCGAAAGCCAATTATTTCTGTGCTCAGGTATTTGCTCATGTTCCAGAGAAAAGATTTGTCATGTATCAATATATGTTAAAAGATGTACCGCTAGAAAACACAATGGCTTATGTGAAAAAGGCAGATCAAAAAATTGCTGTATACTTACTATATAGCGTAGTCAATCCAGGGAAAAATTTGGATAATCTTAAAAGGATATATGATTTACAGCCTAACAATCCGTCAATTAATTTTTTGCTTTTACGGGAGGTCAACAAAGTTGAAGATTGGACATTGACTCCTTACTATACTAGTATTGAGTCCGTTAGTAGATATGATTTCAAATCAACATCAAGCATCTTTGAAACGGCAAAGAATGATCGTACTTATGAAGGTAAATTACTCAATTTTGTTAAAAATATTGATTTTTCCAAGGTAGAAAATCCGGATTTTTGGAGACTGATGAAAGCCTATTTACAATTCTTGACCAAAGATTACACTGGCTCTTTGGAAGAGATTAGATTTTTGGAAAAGTATAGTAAAGATAAGTCCTTGAGTGAGATGATTACTAAAGTTAAAGTTCTTAATTTTTTTGAAAACCAAGAGTATGGACATGCAGTTATTCCCAATGCGAGTAAAGATTATCTGATGTCAACCAGAGATCGAAAACTACTTTTTGTATTGGGCAGAATATTGGAATATCATGGTAATTTCGCGGATGCAGCTGTTATGTTTTATAGAAGTCAGGGAGATGATAATGTAAATTATTGGAAAGGGATTTCGGACGTTCCAGCGACTTTTTATAATCTTTTTTACAATGCATATGATTATATTGATGTTGCCTATACACCTCAGCAAGTTGAAGATTTTATCGATGAAATTAATAAATGTGAAAGGCAGCAGGATACATTCAGTAAATGGAAATTAGGACCGATTCGTGATCAATTGGAGTCTTTAAAAGCTCTTGTTGGAACCAAATATTTAAGATTAAATGATTTAAAAAATAGTATTACTTCACTGAAGAAAAATCCTACGACTTACTATCAGACAAGCAGTATTTTTTGGGAAAGAAATTCTAGTGGGCAAAGTACCATTCTGTATGACAATCCTTTTACCACCCTCAATTATACGCCAGAATTTATAAAGGTTGAAGATCATTTTCAGGTGAATAAATTATCTGTGGTTGAGAAGTTGGACGAATATCTCAAAAGAGCTGAAAACCCCAATGAAAGATATAGAAGTTACTATTATTTTCTTGTGGCAAACTGCTATTATAATATGACCAAGTACGGTAATGCGTGGAGTCTCAAGCGTAATTACTGGTCGATAAATGAGGAGTTGAGTCTTAATGTAGATAATCTTGAATATAACACAGGAAAGCTAGCTTTGAAGTATTATTTATTATCAAAAAAATATTCTAGTGACAATAAGTTCAAAGCTCTTTGTTTGCGTATGGCAGGACGTTGCAAAAAATTTGATCTCACCTATCAACGAGAGTCCTCCGATGGATATTATTTTGCAGATGAAGAATATGACGAATTTATCCTGAGTAGAAATCCCTATTATCAGCAACTGAGAAAAGAATACCCCAAGGATTACGAAAAACTAATGAGTTCTTGTAATTCCTTCAAAGAGTACTTTAGGAAAAATTAAAGCCTCTTAACCTTCGAAACACCATTGATTGCTCGAAGTTTGGTGAAGGTTTCTTCCAATTGATTTTTGTTTTTAACTTCAAGGTTAATCGTTCCTGTGAAGACTCCGTCATTGGATGAGATCGACATACTTTTCATATCAATACTCATTGCGTTACTGATAACTGCGGTAATGTCGTTAATCATTCCCATTCGATCAAGACCTTCGATTTCGATTTTGACACGATTTTTAAAGCTTTCCGCATTGACCCATTTTGCCTGGATAACCCTGTAATCGTACTGTGCGCGAAGGTTAATGGCGTTAGGGCAGTTGTCATTATGGACTTTGATACCGTCAGAAATTGTAATGAATCCAAAGATTTTATCACCTGGAATCACGCTACAGCATTTGGCGAAGGAGTACGTCAATTTTTCCTCATCTTTCCCGAAAATAATCATGTCAAGATTAGTTTCTTGCACTTCCTCGAATTTTTGATTCTTCGCAGGGGATTTTCTCAATCTGTTAAGAATGCTATTGAATACATTCTTACTATCAATATATTTTCTTAAATCCCCAGTGTCTAATTTTCCTGTTTGGAAAGCTAAAAACAGTTCTTGCGAGGATTTGAGATTGAAAAATTTCTGCATTTTGTTAACCTCTTCGTCATTGAAATTGAGTTTCACATGTCGAAGCTTTCTTTGCAGCATTTCCTTTCCTTCCTGTACTAGATTATTTTTCTCGGAATTAAGGTAGTTTTTTATTTTTGATTTCGCTTTCGAAGTCACAACAAAGTCAAGCCAATCGGCCTTTGGTTTTTGATTCTGCGAAGACAAAATATCTATTTGGTCACCATTCTGAAGAACATGAGAAATCGGGACTAATTTACCGTTGATTTTGGCACCTAGACATTTGGTTCCTAAATCACTATGAACCGAAAATGCAAAATCTAAAGCCGTTGAATTAGCAGGTAAAATCTTGATTTCTCCTTTGGGCGTAAAAACAAAAACTTCTTTTGAATACAAATTAAGCTTGATGTTATCCAAAAGTTCGGTGGCAGAAAGATTCTGTTGTTGCTCTAGCAATTCTCGAATTTCGGTTACCCATTGTTCAAAATTTTTATCATCACTTGTTTGCTTGAAGCCTTCCTTGTATTTGTAATGTGCAGCAACGCCTTTTTCTGCGATATCGTCCATTCTTTCTGAACGTATCTGTACTTCGATCCATTTTTTATCTGGCCCCAAAACGGTAAGGTGAAGACTTTCGTATCCAGTGGAACGAGATTGTGAAATCCAGTCACGCATTCTTAGAGGATTACTATGATACAAGTCTGTAACAATCGAATAGATTTTCCACGCCAGGAATTTTTCGTTTTTTGCGTCTGATTTATAAATGATTCTAATCGCATAATTATCAAAAACCTCTTCGAAGGGAACTCCTTGTTTCAGCATTTTTCTATAAATAGAAGAAATTGCTTTTGCTCGACCTTTGATGGTGAAATTAAGACCTTCTTCTTTTAGTTTTTCTGATACTTCTTTTTTGAATTCCTCTACATACTTTTCACGATTTTCCTTAGCAAGCTCAAGTTTTTCCGTGATCTCGTTATATACCTCAGGATTATTATATTTGAGGGAGAGGTCTTCTAACTCAGATTTAATATTATAAAGTCCAAGTCTATGAGCGAGAGGAGCGTAGATGTATGAAGTTTCGGATGCGATCTTCAGTTGCTTGTCAGGTCGCATACTTTCTAACGTGCGCATGTTGTGAAGTCGATCCGCAATTTTTATCAAAATAACCCTAAAATCCTCAGAAAGAGTAAGTAACAACTTTCGGTAATTTTCTGATTGAATAGAAATGTTTTGATGATTCATCACTGAAATTTTGGTCAATCCATTGACGATATCAGCGATTTTTTGACCAAAAATTTTCTTGAGATCTTCGTAAGTATATTCAGAATCTTCGATGACATCGTGAAGTAACGCACAAGCAATAGACGTGGCTCCTAATCCCATTTCGGTAGCGACAATTTTTGCCACCTCAATAGGGTGATAGATATATGGTTCTCCAGTTTTGCGTCGCTGGTCTTTATGTGCATCCAAAGCAATATCAAACGCCTTGCGAATCATCTTGTTCTGATCCTCATCTAACGTTCGGTAAGTATTGGAAATTAAATCTTTGTAGCGTGCAAGAATCTCTTTGTTCTCCTGTTCTAAATCGTAAGCCATAACGTTCTCAATCTTTGCGTAAACGAAAATATTAAAAAATTCTTTACCAAGCGAGGTTTTAGTAATAAAAAAGAAAATCCGATGGCTCGGATTTCTTTATTTTGAATCGAAAAAAATAAGAAGAAAGAAATTGAACCTACAAATGGTCAATTTCTTCCTGATATTAATTTATTGAAGCATGAACGAATTGTTGAATTCTTTCTTAGAGAACAACGTTCTTCCTTTGATACCGAATCGATAATTAATTGAAAATAATCCAGCTCTTCGGTCTCCCAAATATTGTGCTTCTACTCTCGTTTGCCAGCGGTCGTTAATTTGCCACTGCACACCTGTTAACATGTTCCAAGGTCTAGATGTTGTTTTGTTCATATCGTAGGCAATATAAGTATCATTAATGTTTTCCGACAATCCTGTTAAGCCGTTTCCTAAAGCTTTATAGATTAATTTGTACTTAATCTGATCTATATTAGAAAGATTATTATACCAAGAGTCAAGATTGTCATTCATGTTTGCAACACTTTGAGAAGCGTTAGGAGCGAGGTCTACTGTATTAATAGTACCAATAGTTTCCCCATTGAACTTGCTATACATTGCTCCGACCCAAACAATAAGTTTCATGTTTTTGTTATTTTTAAACTCAAAAATAGGTCCAGCTCGAAGGCCTGCCAATGAGACAATGACAGGTTTTTCTACCCTTGGATTATGGTTGTAATTTTGACTACCATCTACAGCCATGAAAATTGGTCCAACTTTCCCTTGAGCCATTGCTCCATAACCAATATACCACCCTGCAACATCTGTCTTGATATTTACGGGAAATGGCTTTATCATTGCAATATTAATATCTGCCTCTTTTGTCTGGCCAATGATTCCGTAGACAGAAAGAAAAGGGAAGAGGTAGGTGTCTAGACGCAAGTTGAAAGTACTCGTCTGTGCTTTAATTTTGTCAAAAGCCACAATTTTTTCTAAGTCGTACATTACAGGTTCTTCACCCGTGCTTAATTTACCAAATCCCACACTAAGTCGGTCGATATAAATGGTCTGGTCAATAGTCAGGGAATTAAACATAATCCCTATCGGAAGCGGAATTTTGTATCCTTTTGCGTGAGCTTTATCGCCCATAATCGGCAAAGTATATTGATAGGGTTGACTCATGTATAATGAATCTCTTTCCAGACGTCTTTCTCGTCGCTCTTCTTTTGTTAATTTCTGCTTTTGGGCAAAAAAAGGCACTGCGCAGGTTAGCAAAACCAGCAAAGGAATAGTTCTTAAATTCATAATGGTGGTGTGTTTTTTTTAAGTGGTTTTTAGTTTCTTGAGTAAAGGTAATAATTTTATCCGAACTTATTAATTTCAAACCCTGAAAATTATCATAAAAAAAACCTTAAACATGAAGTAAAAGGTTTTATTAAAACTAAATAACTAATATGAAGAAAATTTTACTAAACTTTCGTCGGTTCATTAACAAATGGTGTGCCAAAATTTTATTCCTATGTTAATTTTAATGAATTATAGTTAAAATTTTTGATAATTATTGCGAAAACGAAATTCGATTTTAACTATAGTATTGGTGCAAAATTACCATGTTTTTATAAATAAAATGTAGATGACAATTGATAGGTATCGCAGTTTTAAGCTTCTTGGTTGTTTAGTAAATGGGGGTAAAGATTTTGATTTTTTTTTATCAAAGCGCTACCTGTTTTCATAATATTTAATGATAGCTAAGGCGTAAGCACCAGAACCATAACCAACCATCGGGATAGATCCACTATACTCGCTACCGTCATTGGTTAAAATTTCTGGAATCACATTATAGTTAGCATTAGCAAATTGGGTAATTCTATCAATCAATTGCTTTGATTTTTCAGGGAATCCAAACGTTTTCTGAGCCACAGCCACTCGAAGATTTGCAAAAGGCCATTCCTGATTTTCATAGGAATCCGAACTGTTGAATCTTATATAACCTCGGTCTTTTCCATAAATTTCTTTAACCTTTATTTGTTGGTCATATTCTCGCATGTGCGAAACAAAAAGATTTTTGTCTTCAACAAATCCATTAGCGAATAGTTCCAAAGTTGCCCCGTCATAATAATAATGATCGGTTGGAAGTTGGTCTTTCACATTTCCTTTAATGAAACGGTTATCCACCAATAGGATGGTCATAATCGCATTGCTTATGGTTTTGGAGGCAAAATCATATTTTTCTGAAGGTAGATTTTCGTGCTTCAATAATTCTGCCCATTTTTCCAATCCAACGGCACAAACGCCATTAGTGAAAGTATATTGATTACCTGGTAAATGGTGTTCCCAAGGCCCAGAATCTCTTTTTAAAAGTCCATTATTCTGAATAATAAAAACAATGGGGTCGGCAACTTTGGTCTGAATTAAATCTTTATATTTTCGGAAAAATTCCCAGTCGTTGCTTTCTTTAATATAGGTGTTGAATGCTGTTAAAAACAATCCCCAATCATCATATTCTATATTGGGACCATTTTCGTTGAAATCGCATTCCTCGGTTCCATTTCCAAAATATCGGGTTAAAGAAATTTGATAATCCGTTTCAGGGCCATAGTTTTTTCCATCTCTGAAAATATAATTTTTGAATCGGTTAGCATCCGCTTTCAGCATAAATTCTAACCCTTTTCGGGCTTCATCATACATTCCCAATTTTGCCATGGCTTCAATAGCGTAAGCGCCATCTCTTACCCAAGAAATTGCCCAAACTCCTGGTCGTAGTGATGCTAAAACTTGTCCGTGCGATTTTGGGTAAATTTCCTTATCTGAAACTTGGGACATCTTTAAAACCGAAACCGCTTGCTCCATTACATTTCTTTCATTTTCAGAAATATTTTTTGGAATTCTTGCATTGTTGATGATGTTTCTCATGAAATCGACTTCGATAGCTAAGTTGATAACAGGCACACCTTCTGAATTAGTGTCTTTTGGAAAAAACATAAATGTTGCATTTGGATGTTGATCATACAAGCATTCAAAACCATCAACTTTCATTTGAGTAAACTCTCTATTATTACAAATAAATTTCAGTTTTTCAGTAACTTCTTTATTTCCTTCAGTTACAGCATAAAAAACATTATTATTATAGTAAAACGAAGCAAAATAATTAATGGTTAGATCGTTGTATTTTACTTCAATTACGTGGGTGTTGCCTTTGTATTTAACTGAAATAGGTTTGTCTTTTCTGTTGGTTTTTAGGTTGGTGATAAAGGGTTTAACTTCAGTTAGAGAATCCACCATTTTGAAAATGTGAGGATAAACTGCTTCTACTTCATCGGAATCTGAATTATAAACAGCAGAAATCAATCCATTAGAAGTAGTGAGGTAGTTGTAAGAGTGCTTATTCTTTTCCTTATCTGCCTTTTGTTTGAGGTAATCTTCATAAGTCATAATATTTAAATTTCCCTTGTAGAATCCACCATTACCCAATCCATCATAGAATTTAATGGCTAAAACATTGTGTTCTTTAACCAATTCCTTTGGGATTTTATATTTTCTGTTGATGTCCCAAGCAGATTCATCATTGGGTGGGAATTTTCCAGTTTTTCCGATTAAAACACCATTGAAGTAGGTTTCGTCAGAATCATCAATAACACCCAAATCTATCATCAAATCTCTATTTTGAAAGCTATGAGTTAAATCAAATGAAACTCTGTACCAAGCAAAACCCGAAAAATTGGGGTCGGAAAACTGGACTTCAGCTTGCTCTGGAATTCGTACACTTTTCCATTGAGAATCATCAAAATTGACTTGCTTGTATGCTTCATTATCATTTCTGATACCTTTCCATTGATTAGGAATTCTAAAATTTTGTGCTGTGAAGCAAATGGTAATTATGTTGAAAATCAATAAGCTAAATAACTTTCTCATTAATGAAATTTTAGTTTAAAGATAATCAATTTTTAAAGTTCAAGCATCTATTAAAATTTCATATAAAAAATGTTTGAAATTTAATTTCTTTTGAATTTTAAGTTCAAATTTCAGCTTAACATAAAAAAAGCCCTACGTTGATGTAGGGCATTAAATTGGAGTTATTTTATAAATATTAGTCCATTTTAGGAGAGGCATTAGTGATGCCTCTATCCGAATCTTTGATGTCGATATTTGGTGCTTCAATGATCTCAGATTGTGTTTTGATGTCAATACCTTTTTTAATATTTTCGTACGACATTGCATCAAGCATGTTCATATCTGTAAAAAAGAATGTATTAGCTGCATTATTTTTTACTAGAATTTCTTCGGCTTTTATCGCTTCTTCATTATCGTTGATCTCGATACTAGCCATTTCCACATCTGATGAAGCTTCATCAAGGTACAGAAGAAAACTACGTTCGTCAAAGCCTGCGGTTATTAAATCGTTCTCAAGCGTGTCAGCTTTTTTGTGCGGAGCGAAAACTCCAGTTAAGATTGCCATGTTTTTTTGATTTTTTGGTTATTGTTTTTAGTTTCTTGAATGTTAAAATTAAATAAAAAACTTTTAATTAGAAAATTTTTAATAAAATATTCGTTTGATAGTTATTTGATTGATTTTTTTTATCATTATTTATTTAACTAAGTTAGGTTGATGTAGTAAAAAAACTCTGCTCATCAATGAGCAGAGTTTCGTGATAATATATCTTTTTTATATTTTAGGGTCTTGTTTGATAAGCTTTTAGAGCCTCAATTTCTTTTAATATGCTTTCAATTTTTTGGTTTTGTTTCTCGATGATTTCCTGCTGTTCCTTTACTGCCTCTATAAGGTAGGCGTTGAGTCCATTGTAGTTTACAGATTTAGTTTTGGCTGCGTCGCTCGCAGTGAGGACCAATTCTGGCATTACAGCTTCGACCTCTTGCGCAATAACACCTGAAGTTATTTGTCCCTCATTAGATCCATGCGCTTTAGGGTCTTTCCATTCCCAACTAACGCCATTGATTGCTTTAATTTTCTCTATTGCATTTTTAATGGTGCTAATGTTCTTTTTCAAACGAGCGTCAGAACTTCCGGTGATAGTTCCTGAAGCTTGTATGTTACCCACGACGTCAAGAGCTTGTGTAGGAGATGTCTTATTGATACCAACTTTACCGCCGGAGTTAACAGCTAAAATATTTTGTGTACCGGCATTATTGATTACATAGAAGCCATCTGAAGCATCGTTTTCCCTAATTTTTACTATTAAACTACTACTTGTGGGTCCTTCAATCATTAATCCGTCGGACTTAGTTTGTAATCCAAGAAGAGCTGTTGGCCAAGAGGAAGAGTTAAGGTCGGTGAAAATAACTTCTGAACTCGTAGCTGGTCCTTTGAATTTTGCGATTGCTGAATCATCAGGACCGCGAACTTCTAAAATTGCAGTTGGTGTCCCTGTTGCTCCAATTTTAACACTTCCTGTTCTGCTAATATCTGAAGCAATATCCTCTCCGGCAATACCCCACGCGTCTCCGTCTGGCTTAAAAGTAGTTTGATCAATTTTGTTGATATTTCCACTGGCATCTACAACAAGAACGTCATTCGTACTGTTTCCTACAGCGATGCTTCTGATTCTTGCTGTTCCGTTTATATCGAGCATCGCTGTGGGTGTTATAGTTCCAATTCCAACTCCACTACTTCCTTTAGGAATCAAAGATAAAGGGCGGTCTGTTAATGTTCCTGTTGCGTAAATTCCTTCATATCCAAAACCTATGCCTGAAGTACCGTTAGTATGCATGAATTCAATGCCGTTAGATGCAGCTCCTAAATGACCTGTGACATACAATGGTGTTGAAGAAGATGGTGAATGGGTTCCTGTTCGTGCAACTGATGCTATATCTAAAATAGAAGTAGGCGAGGAGACTTGTCCGATTCCGACATTACCAGTCCTTGTTATATCAGCTGTAGTATTTTCGCCTGCAACTGCCCAAGCGTCTCCGTCTGGTCTAAGTGTAGTTTGATCTATTTTGTTGATGTTTCCGTAAGTGTCTACAACTAATACATCATTTGATGCTGTTCCTGCTGATATGTTTCTGACTCTTGCTGTGCCATTGATGTCTAACATTGCAGTAGGCGATGATACTCCTATTCCTACCCCTCCTGTTCCTTTTGGATGAATGGATAAGTTTTGGTTATCGAGAGAACCTGCCGCATAGATCCCTTCATACCCGAAGCCAATACCTTCTGTTCCGTTGGAATGCATAAATTCGACTCCATTAGATATAGCTCCAATGTTTCCTGTGACATACAAAGGTGTAGAGGAAGAAGGAGTATGGGTTCCAGTTCTTGTAATCGTCGCAATATCTAATTTTGCTACTGGCGAAGTCACTTGACCTAAAGCGATGCTTCCTGATCGGGCGATATTGGATGTTGTATTTTCGCCCGAAACATCCCATGCGTCTCCATCAGAACCACCACTTCCGAAAGGTAGCCATTGGGATCCGCTCCAATAATGAAATCCAGTTGAAAATTGTGGGTTAGAGGTTGTTCCTGTTCCGGTAACATTATTGATTAAGTACACCAGTTGTCCCACATCAGTTCCATTCACTGATAAGTTGGAAACTCTTGGAACAAGTAGTCCATCTGCCGAATTTAGGGGACCTTTATGGTTTACTCCTCTTATGTCAAGCGTTGAAAGAGGAGTGGTTGTATTGATTCCCACTTGCGCGCTAATGAGATTTGCTAAACCTAAGCAGAATGCACATGATAAAATTTTCTTCATTTTAAAGTATTTTAAGTTCGGTATTAATCTATATTGTGATTTTTTTTAATTCCATTATAATTATAAATATTATTCATTTATAATATTATTTTTCAATAGTATGCATTATAGTATATTAAAAATTTATTACTTTGTATAACTATATAGTCATATTAATATATTATTTGCAATATTATCAATTTGAATGTCAATAATTTAATTTTATCAATTGTTTTTTAAGATAAAATTATGTTTTGCATTAAATATTTTGAATATTTACATTTAAAATAATTAATAAATTATGATATTTATAATTTTATATACATAAAAAAAACCTTGCCGAAGCAAGGTTTTACTATTATTTTAAGAAAAAGGTTAAAAATGTAAATTACACTTTCCCATCTCTAATTTCATCTACAATTTCTGGATTTAGAAGGGTAGAGGTGTCTCCAAAATTGCTAAAGTCACCTTCGGCAATTTTTCTTAAAATTCGACGCATGATTTTTCCTGAACGGGTTTTTGGAAGCCCACTTACAAACTGAATTTTATCCAATTTAGCGATTGGCCCAATACTTTCCGCAATCAATTGATTGATTTCTTTGCTTAGGTTTTCACGGTCTCTGGTTTCGCCAGATTCTTTTAAAATAACGTATCCATACAAAGCGTTTCCTTTTACATCATGAGGATAACCAACAATCGCTGATTCAGCAACAGCAGGGTGTAAGTTGATGCTGTCTTCAATTGGGGCCGTTCCAAGATTGTGACCAGAAACAATAATAACATCATCAACACGACCTGTAATTCTGTAATAACCCACTTCATCTCTTAAAGCGCCGTCTCCAGTGAAATATTTTCCCGGAAAAGCGGTAAAATAGGTTTCTTTATAACGTTGATGGTCGCCCCAAATCGTTCTTGCAATTCCAGGCCAAGGAAAACGAATACAAAGATTTCCATCGACTTGATTGCCCATAATTTCGTTTCGCTTCTCATCCATTAAAACAGGCTGAATTCCCGGCATTGGAAGTGTTGCATAAGTCGGTTTTGTAGGGGTTACAAATGGAATTGGAGAAATCATAATTCCACCCGTTTCGGTTTGCCACCAAGTGTCCACAATTGGACATTTTTTCTTACCAACATGGTCGTTATACCAATGCCAAGCTTCATCGTTAATCGGCTCACCTACAGAACCAATCACTCTTAAACTTGATAAATCATGTTTTTCAACCCATTCGTAAGATTCTTTAGCCAAAGAACGAATTGCTGTTGGAGCGGTGTAGAATTGAGTAACTTTATGTTTTTCAATCACTTCCCAAAAACGGTCAGGTTCAGGATAGGTTGGGATTCCTTCAAAAATAACCGTAGTTGCGCCATTCAAAAGCGGTCCATAAACAATATAAGAATGTCCTGTAATCCAACCAATATCTGCGGTGCACCAATAAATATCGTTTTCTTTATAATTAAAAACATTTTTGAATGTATAAGCGGTGTAAACCATATAACCTGCAGTGGTATGCAACATTCCTTTTGGTTTTCCTGTAGAACCAGAGGTGTAAAGGATGAACAATGGGTCTTCTGCATCCATAATTTTGGTTACAAAATCGGACGAAGCTTGAGGATAGTAATCATCTAACCAAAAGTCTCTTCCTTCCTGCATTTTTATTTCGTTGTGGGTTCTTTTAACCACTAAAATTTTCTCTACAGAAGGTGTTTTGGAAGCAGCGTCATCAATAATAGATTTCAAATCTAAAACCTTGTTTCCGCGGTAGCTTCCGTCTGAAGTTACAATGACTTTTGCTTCGCAATCGTTAACTCTTGAAGCAACAGCAGACGCTGAAAATCCTGCAAAAATTACAGAATGAACCGCACCCATTTTTGCACAAGCCAACATCGTTACAGCCAATTCAGGGATCATTGGAAGGTAAATACAAACACGGTCGCCTTTTTCAACGCCTAATTCCGTGAGAACGTTTGCCATTTTGCACACTCTTTCGTGAAGTTCTCTGTATGAAATATGTTGAGCTTCTTCTTTTGGATCATTTGGTTCCCAAATAATTGCGGTTTTGTCGCCACGTTCACTGAGATGTCGGTCTAAAGCATTTTTTGTAATGTTGAGTTTTGCACCTTTAAACCACTTAATTTTGGCTTGTTCCATATCGAAACTAACCACTTTGTTCCAACGTTGGTACCAAACGAAATTTTCGTCCGCAATTTGGTCCCAGAATTTTTTTGGATTTTTTATTGACCTTTTGTAGTCTTTGAAATAACTCGGAAGGTCTTGGATGTGATAGTTGCTCATATTATTAATTTTATTCTAGTATAATTGATTTTCTTTAATGTCTGAATTTTATAATTTTATCAAATAAAAAGGCATTATGTCATTCCGACGGAGGAGGAATCTTTCTTATTTTTATAAAGATCCTTCGACTCCACTTCGTTTCGCTCAGGATGACAGTATTTTTTTTATTAAGTGGCATCTAAATTTCTTAATTCTTTATTAACTGCGATATTCTTCAATCTTAGTTTGAATTTCTCCTACAATTGCTTCATCGTCGATGGTTGAAGGAATTTGAAAATCTTTTCCATCGAGCATGGTTCGGATGAGTTTTCTTAAAATTTTCCCTGAACGTGTTTTTGGTAAACGGTTGACAACCATCACGTTTTTTAAGCAAGCTACAGCTCCAATTTTTTCTCGAACTAAACGAACGATTTCGGCCTCGATTGCTTTTTCGTCTTTGTCAACACCAGCTTTCGTAACGACTACAGCAAAAGGAATTTGTCCTTTCAATTGGTCTTCGATTCCGACCACGGCGCATTCGGCAATATCAGAATTGGAGGAAACCACTTCTTCCATTTCGGAAGTTGACAATCGATGTCCAGCAACATTAATCACATCATCGACACGTCCTGTCACGAAAATATATCCGTCTTCATCCTTGATAGCGCCATCTCCTGAAAAATAATATCCCGGATATTGCGACAAATAAGAGTTTTGAAATCTTGGGAAATCATTCCAAATTCCTAACATTGCACCAGGAGCGAGTGGAAGTTTGATGACTAAATATCCTTCATGGTGTGGGTCGAGTTCGTAGCCGTTTTCATCAAAAATTTTGATGTCATAGCCCGGAATTGGTTTTCCAGCCGAAGCTCTTTTAATTTTATAATCATCGAAATACGTCATAATTCCCAACATCGGCGAACCTGATTCTGTTTGCCACCAATGATCAATTGCAGGGACTCCAACGTGTTCTGCAAACCAGTCCAAAGTCGCAACATCGCATCTTTCTCCTGCCAAAAATTGCTTTTTATAGTGAGATAAGTCGTATTTTTTGATTAATTCTCCATTCGGGTCTTCTTTTTTAATCGCACGCATAGCAGTTGGAGCGGTAAACATCGCATTAACTTTATGCTCGGAAATCACTCTCCAAAAAGTTCCTGCGTCGGGTGTCATCACGGGTTTTCCTTCGAAAACGATGGTCGTATTTCTATTAATTAAAGGTCCATAAACCATGTAAGAATGTCCTACAGCCCAACCAAAATCGGAAGCGGCCCAAAATGTTTCGCCTTCCTCCATTCCGTAATGGTATTTCATGGTGAATTTGAGCGCAGTAGCGTGACCTCCAGTGTCTCTTGCAACGCCTTTTGGTTTTCCAGTCGTTCCTGAAGTGTAAAGCAAATACAAAGGATGCGTTGATTTTACAGGAACATAATTTGCAGGTTCGGATTGGTCAACCAATTCCTGATAATCAATAGTTCCCTCGAAATATTCATGTTTGTTATCTATTAATTGACGGTCGAAAACAATGATGTGTTCCACTTTATCAGAAGCTAATTCCACCGCTTTTTCAACTAATGGTAAGTATGGAATTCTTTTTACGATTTCTACACCTGCAGTTGCTGTGATAAGAACTTTGGGTCTGCAATCATCAATTCTGACCACTAATTCATTAGGTGCAAAACCTCCAAAAACCACATTGTGAATCACTCCAATTCTCGCGCAAGCCAACATCGAAAATAAAGTTTGCGGAATCATAGGCATGTAAATTACTGCTGTGTCTCCTTTTTGTAATCCTAAAGATTTTAAACCACCTGCTAGTTTTGAAACCTCATCTTTAAGCTGATTAAATGTATATTTTTGTTGTTTTCCTGTTACGGGAGAATCATAAATAACGGCAGTTTGTTCTCCAAAACCATCTTCAATGTGTTTATCGATACAGAGATAAGACATGTTGAGTTCGCCATCTTCATACCATTGATGGTAGCCGTTTTCGTCTTCGGAAAGAATGGTATTTGGGAATTTAAACCAGCGGATACTTTTGGCTTGTTCTCTCCAGAAATTTTCCTTATGCTGAATACTATTTTCAAATAATTCTTGTGCTTTCATTTTTTATCAGGTGTTTGGGTTTAGATGTTTTGTTATTCAGTTATTCAGTTTTTTGTCTCGTGTCTCGTGTCTAATATCTAATATCTAATATCTCATGTCTAATATCTATCCAATCAATTCCACTACTTTTTCGGTCAATTTTTTAATGGAATAGGGTTTGGTTACATAAGCATCTGCACCCATTTTCAGACCTTTGTTAATGTCTTTTTCACTTGTCTTAGCAGAAAGGAAAATAACTTTTATGTTTTGATATTTTTCGTTTTTCTTGATTTCCGAAAGGGTAGAGTAACCATCCAAATTCGGCATCATAATGTCCAAAAGAATCAAATCAGGGATTTGTTCTTTCAATATTTCTAAAACTTCGGTTCCGTCTCTCGCGATAAAGATTTCGTAGCCTGCTTTTCGGAAGGCATATTCCAAAGTCATTACAATTTTGTGTTCGTCATCAGCAATTAGTATCTTTTTCATTTCTATTGATTTTAGTAGTTAGACGTTAGATTTTAGAATCGTCCTGTCTAATTTTCGTTGTGTTTTTCTTGTTCTTTTAATTTAAATCAGATTTTTTTCTCGCGGTAAATTATTGTCTGACATCTGATGTCCAGTATCTGCAATCTTCAAAACAATCTCAAAACTTACCCCAATTTCCTTATTCTTTGCTGAAATAGCACCACCATGAGCGTCGATAATTTTTTTGCAAATTGCCAATCCAAGCCCGCTTCCTAAAGGTTTTCTGATATTCTGATTTTTACTTTGATAAAATTTATCGAAAATAAATTCCAAATCTTCCTCGGGAATGGTTTTTCCGGTGTTGAAGATGGATATTTTAATTCCATTTTCATCTTCTCGAAATTTTGCCTGAATCATTCCTTGTTCCTTGGTGAATTTCACGGCATTTCCTAAAATATTTTGAAACACTTGAATCATTTTCATTTCATCAAACTTAATCGTTTCATTCTTCAAAAAATTGACTTCGGAATAATGCAATTTCTTTTGTTCCATTAATTGAGTCAATGGTTTTAATGCTTTGCGATAGGTTTTAACAATGTTGTTTTCAGTAACTTGAAGTGGTAATGTTCCTGCTTCCAATTTATCAAGATAAAGAATGTCGTTGATGATTTCGGCTAAACGGTCGGATTCTGAAATAATGTTTTCTAAGAAATCTTTTTTAATTTCAATTGGCATGTCATCATCATCCAACAAAATTTCACTCGTTGCACGAATTGCTGTTAAAGGCGTTCTTAATTCATGAGCAACAGAATCCAAAAATTCGTCTTTCTGGTGGTCTTTCATAATCAAGTTTTCGTTCGCGTTTTGTAGATCTTCTGAAAGTCGGCTTAACTGTTGACTTTGCTCACGAAGTTGCTTGTTTCGGGAAATTGTTTCTTTAGATTCTTCCAAAATATTTAGAACTTCAGTCAAAGAAATTTTGTCTTCTTTAGTAACACCTTCAATGAGGATTTTAGCAGAAGCTGTACCAATTCTACCACTCAAAAGGTTTTCTGAAAATTTAATAAATCGAGCATCTGCGGTATTGCTTTGGTCCGAAATATTATATTTTAAATTAAATATTTTTAAAGCTTGTTTGGTTTTCTTTTCACCTAAAAATCTCACCAAAATTTTCTGAATATCCGAAACATTCGCCGTTCCTCTCCAGATGTATGCGTTTTCAGGATTCTGAATGTAATCGTCGATGTCCACATATAATTCGGCGAAATTTCTTTCACGATAACTACTCACTGTACTTGCCGAAATAATGGCAAAAAGGCCTGTATTCACGAACATACTCCAAAAGAAAACGTTTGCAATTGGGCTTAAATATGGAATTCTGAAAAAACTGAAAAACCAAGAATTTTGATAAGTGCTTTCAAAATAAATAGGGAAAATCAGACTGATATAGCAAATCGAAACACCTGCAATAATTCCTGCAATCGCACCTTTAAAGTTGCCTCGTCTCCAAAAAATAGCTCCGAAAAATGATGGACTCAATTGAGCAATCAAAACAAACGAAACCAAACCAATGGAGAATAGGGAAGACTCTTCAATTAAGTATTTGTAGAAAATAAAGCTGAAAATAATTAGTGAAAAAATCGAAAACTTCCTAATGTTAACAATGGTTTTGGTGTTGATAGAATCGGAATTTATTTTAAAACTATTCAACCAACCATAAGGAATGATTACGTTGTTGGAAAGCATCACAGAAAGGGAAATACTCGAAATAATAATCATAGAAATACTTGCACTAAGACCTCCAAAAAACACCATTGTCGAGATGAGATTATTCCCGATTTTTTGTGGAATTAAAATAGAATAAAATTCAGGATTAACATTTTGTCCAAAGAACAAAATTTTTCCGCCCCATGCAATCGGGAATACAAAGAAATTGATGATTAAAAGGTACAGAGGGAAAAGCCAAATCGCGGTTCTCAAATGTTTTTCTTTTCGATTTTCAACGATAGCCGTATGAAATTGCCTTGGCAAGAGGAAAATAGCCGTCATTGACAAAAAGCAAGTCAAAAACCAATTAAAACCACCTTCAAGACCGTTGAAGGTATTTAATTTTTTAAAATCAGGAAGTTGCGACGCTTGATTATAAATGTCTTGAAATCCATTAAAAACGCCATAAACCACGAACAATCCAAGAATAACAAAGAATATTAATTTTAAAATACTTTCAATAGCGACCGTAGCAATAATTCCCAGTCTTTTTTCAGAAGCATCTACATATCTTGTTCCGTAATAAGATGAAAAAATAGCAATCACCAAAACGATGTAAGTCGCAGAATCACCTATAATATATTTGGAATTTTGAGTATTGGTAAGTAAATGAAAGGTTTCAGAAATGGCTTTAATCTGTAATCCGATGTACGGAATAATCGCCATAATACAAACCAAAGCGACTAAAGCACCGATAAATCTACTGTTTCCGTATCGAAGTGAAATAAAATCTGCAATACTACTAATTTTGTTGACCCTGGAAATTCTAATAATTTTAGAATTGATGAAAATCCAAAGCGGAATTACGATGACAGGTCCAATGTAAACGGAAAGGTATTCTAAGCCGAGTTCTGATGCAACACCGATACTTCCGTAATATGTCCAAGCGGAACAATACACCGCCAAAGAAAGCGCATAAATATAAGGATTGGTTGACCAGAAAAGCGAAGTTTTCTTCTTTTCTGCAATAAAGGCAAAAAAGAACAAAAGTCCGAGATAACCAATTAATAATATGAATAATACGCTACTGCTCATCGAATTTTTTGAATACTAAAAAAGATGCTACTGAAGATAAAAACCAAATCGCAAACACATAAATATAGATTAAAGGAAATCCTAAAACCGATTCTGATGAGTTGAACAACAACAAAACAGGCGCATTGAGCAATGCGAATAACGCTATGCTCAATACTACCAGTTTTTGTTTATGTCTCTTTTTCATATTTCTAGGGATTGGGGATTAGGATTTAGGTTATAGTTTAAGCTAATACCTAAATCCTATGTCCTACAACCTATTACTATCTTTTATCATCCGAATATTCGCCTTGCAGAGCATACCATCCGAACATTCCCATTCCGCCAACAACGATTGGCAAAAGAACGAACACGATAATGATCCCGAAAACCAAGTCTTCTTGTTTGCCAGAAGTGAGTTTTGGAATTCCTAAGACGGTTAATCCAAAGTACAGGATTGCTGCTGCTACAATCATCCAAACTATGCCTAATATTTTCTTTATTGAATCCATTTTTTTGATTTTTTAAATTTAATTAATTTTTGAGTTACTAGATACTAGATTTTAGATATCAGATTTCAGACTTTTATTTTTTTCTTGTATCTGACATCTAATCCTCCACACTCTTATCTTTTCCGTTAATATAAATCAGTCCGATGATGAAACAAACACCTGCAACTGCAATTGGATACCAAAGACCTTCAAGATACCATTGAGTGTGTCCCGCTTCTTTTCCAGAAGTTACCAAATAAGTTGCAACAGCAGGAAGTAATCCTCCGAAGATACCATTTCCGATGTGATATGGTAAAGACATAGAAGTGTATCGAATTCTGATTGGGAACATTTCCACCAAGAATGCTGCAATTGGACCATAAACCATTGTTACAAATACTACTTGAATGAAAACTAACAATGCAAGCATCCATTTGGTATTGCTGTCCACCGTTTTGGTAATTTGTGTTTCTACTTTGTCTTTTCCTTTGTCATCTTTTAGAATTTGACCATTTTCAAGATGTTTTGTAACTACTTCCTTCAACTGACTTCCGTCTGTATAGAATTTATTTGAGGTATAAACAGAGTCTACTTTTGCGCCTTCCAAAACTTTAGCGGAAGCTTCCATAGTGGTTTTTTCTGTCAATTCTTGTTTTTCTGTGTAATCTCCAAGTTTAAACATTTTATCATAAATTGGACGATAAGCCAAAATTGCAATTAACATCCCAATCAACATAATTGGTTTTCTTCCAACTTTATCAGATAACCAACCAAAAAGTACAAATAAAGGTGTTCCAACAAATAGGGCGGTTGCCATTAAAGAATCTACTTGTTCCGCATTAATATTCATGACCTTTTGCATGAAACTCATGGCGTAAAACTGACCGGTGTACCAAATAACACCTTGTCCCATTACAGCTCCAAACAATGCTAAAAGAACATATTTGAAATTGTATTTGTTACCAAAAGATTCTTTTAAAGGGTTGGTTGAAGTTTTTCCTTCTTTTTTAGCCTTAGCAAAAAGAGGTGATTCCTTCATGTTTCTACGAATGATGTAAGAAACACCTACCATTAAGATAGAAACCCAGAACGGAACTCTCCATCCCCAATTTGAAAATTCTTCCGCAGTTAATGAAGATCTTGTTACCATAATTACAATCAGTGAAACGAATAAACCTGCTGTTGCTGTTGTCTGAATCCAAGAGGTCCAGTAACCTCTTCTGTGCGGTTGAGCGTATTCTGCAACGTAAGTTGCTGCACCTCCATATTCACCTCCTAAAGCTAAACCTTGTAATAATCTTAATATTAAAACTAATACAGGAGCTAAAAATCCGATGGTTTCATAAGATGGGATACATCCAATTAAGAATGTTGAAAATCCCATGATAAGAAGGGTTACAAGGAAAGTATATTTTCTACCAATCATATCACCCAATCTCCCAAAGAATAATGCTCCGAAAGGTCTTACTACAAATCCTGCAGCAAAAGTTGCAAGCGTAGAAAGAAACGCTGCAGTTGGATTATCTGCGGGGAAGAACTTGGTTGATAAAATAACTGCTAAACTTCCGAAAATATAGAAGTCATACCACTCAATGAGGGTTCCGAGTGAAGAGGCCATGATAACGCTCCAGATAGTTGAATTTTTCTTTTTTTCATCTACGTAAGCATCGTGCTCTGCTTGATTATTAAATTGATGGCTCATAGTAATTTGATATTTTGTTTTAAAATCTTTTTAAATTTTTAAAGTAAGGTTTAGTTAATCTTTTAGAAAGAATACATTACTCTTACCATTCCTCTGAAGTTTCCTACATTGGTGATATTTCCACCTGCTGTTGCATCAGCTTGTGTATCTCCGTATTTTGCAGCAGTGTATTCTAATTCAGGTGCGATGTTGAATTTATTTTGTTTGAATTCTACTCTTGCAGAAGCTCTCCAAACATTATCTAAAACTCTTGTTCCTGAAACACCTCTCATATATAGATTTTTATAACCTGTATCAACACCTGAATTTTTTGTGTACCCGAAGAAAACACCTGGTGCAACTTTAGAGTTATTACTTGCTAAATCAAACCAAAATGCAGAAGTTTTTGTAGGTTTATAGCTTTCTTGTCCGTTAGTTTCTGTGTAACCTGCAAAACCGCCTACCATAACTAGGTGAGCTAAGTTACCACCAGTAATTCCATAAGCTTTTGCAATGAATTTATCATCAGAATATTTGAAATAGGCAAGATAAGTTCCCGAATTAAGTTGTTCGTCAGAGGCTAATGAATTGCTTTCAATGACAGGCTTTAATGATTGATATTCTGCTGCGATTCCTGCGGTAAATTTTTTGCCTTTATATTGAAGTTGTCCGTGCAAAGTAGGCATTGATGAATTGAAAGTAGCTGCATTTGCAGATGAACCTGTAGCATTTGCGGTTGGGAATTCTCTGTCTTTATAAGCTACAGCAATGAAAGAAAGGTCTTTTGTTAATTTTTGTTGAACTCTAACTTGTCCAGCCCAACCAAATGGATTGAACATGATTCCCGTATTGAAATTCGCAACTCCAGGATAAACATCAGGGATAAAAGTTGGATACCAAGTTTGACCAAACGTAACGGATGTTTTAGTCCATGCTAAAGTTGCAGTTGCATGCCTAAGTCGTAAAAGTCCAGTACTTCCAGTTCCAGAAGATGTTTTATTGAGTTCAGTATTTCCGAAGAAATCGCCTTCGATTTTACCAGAAGCTTTAGCTCCCCAGACATCAGGACCTTTAAAATTAATACCCACTCTTGTCGTAATTGCTATAAAATTGGAAGCACCAGCTGAATTAATGTCATCGCCATTGGCATCTAATTTTTCATCGAGAGGGTACAGATTAAGATTATACTCTCTTGCATAAGCGGATTGGCGACTGTCAAAATTATATTCTGTACGAACCCAACCGTAAATAGAGGCGTCCCATTCTTTAGGTTTTTTTTGCTCTGCCTCTAGTTTTTCGATTCTTTTTAATAGTTCTTCGTTTGTTGGTGTTTGTTGCGCATTAAATTTGTCAAATAGAAATAACGATGATATTATTCCTAACAAAACTGTAAATTTTTTCATAAGTATTCATTTTTATTATTGAATTTTTGACGAGTCTAAATTCATATTAAAAATTTAATTGAAAAAATTTAATATATATAATTGTAAAGTATATAGTTTTATAAAAAAATAAATTTATAAGATCATTTTCTAAATCGTTCCCATTTAATCATCATGTATTTGTCGCCAAATTCGGTAATAATTAATCCGGAACCTTTAATATTTTCTTCAGATTGTATAAATTCAATTAATTCATTTTGTTTCAATACTTTGTATACTGGATGGAATTCTGAATGTGGAGGTCTTTTGATATTATATTTTTTAATCCAAGAACTTATGGTAACGTGAGAAACGCCAATAATTCTTTCAATTTCACGATAGGAAAGACCTTCCAAATAGAGTTGAAGTGCTTTTGTGACGAAATAGTCGTCAATCTGTTTTCCCAATTTCTTGACTGTATAGTAATAGTTGCAATTTTTACAATAAAATCGCTGTCTTTCGTTGATAATTCCACTTTTTACGGTGTTTTTCTCAGTGCATTTCGGGCAAGAATCAGGCATGACTATATCTTTTTAGCAAATATATAATAAATTAGCAATATTTGAATCTTTGGACAGTGTTTTTATCATTCACGGTGGTGGATTACAATTTTATTTCTATATTTGCACTCAATGGAAACATTGAATTTGACCATAACGAACAAGCAATTTTTAGACGGCTTTGCCGACGAAAACAATATTTATTTTATTTAACGAAGTCTATTGGCTTCGTTTTTTTTTGTTTAAATTTTAGTAAAATGTTCACAACCGCCAATTTAACTACAGAAAAGATTGAATCTTTATTGAAAACCGCTGAAGAGTTTTCAAAAGGAAAAATTTTAAAAGCAAAAAATGAGGTTTTTGTTTCTAATTTATTTTTCGAGGACAGTACGCGTACAAAAACTAGTTTTGATATTGCAGAAAGGAAATTGGGATTGAATGTTGTTCCTTTTGATGTAACATCAAGTTCTGTAAACAAGGGTGAGACACTTTATGATACCATTAAAACTTTAGAAAGTTTGGGAGTCAATTTAGTAGTGATTCGTCATAAAAAAGATCGTTATTATGACGAATTAAATAATATTAAAATACCAATTATCAATGGTGGAGACGGAAAAGGCAATCACCCTTCACAAAGTTTATTAGACTTAATGACCATTCATCAAGAATTTGGAAAATTCAAAGATTTGAAAGTCGGAATTATTGGTGATGTTAAACATAGTCGCGTTGCCAATTCTAATGCTGAGATTTTACGAAAATTAGGAGCAAAAGTTTATTTTTCAGGACCTCAAGAATGGTTTGATGAAGGAACGATTATTAATGGAACATATCTTCAGATTGACCAATTGATTAAAGAAGTTGATGTCGTGATGCTGTTGAGAATTCAACATGAAAGACATGGTGAAAAAATGAAAATTTCACTCAATCAATACCACAAAAAGTATGGTTTGACAATTAACAGAGAGAAAATGATGAAGTCTAACGCGATTATTATGCATCCTGCTCCAATTAACAGAGATGTTGAAATTGATTCCGAATTGGTTGAATGCGAACGTTCTCGAATTTTCAAGCAAATGGAAAATGGTGTGTACGCAAGAATGGCGATTTTAAAAAATACTTTAGAAGAAACAGGAGTGGAGTTTGAGTAGAACCAAGAACCAAGAACCAAGATAAATAGAGTATGCATAATTTTGAGAAATTAATTTTCTGGCAAAAATCGATACAATTGGCAAAAAATATTTATTTGATTTGTCAGGATATTCCAACAGATGAAAAATTTGGTTTGGTTTCTCAGATGAAAAGATCTGCCGTTTCAATTGCATCTAATATTGCGGAAGGTTCTGGTAGAAACTCAAACAAAGAATTTAACCATTTTTTATCGATAGCCTTGGGTTCGGCATTTGAATTACAAACTCAACTAATTTTAACAAAAGAACTTGGTTTATTAGCTGAGATTCAAGCTGATAAAATTGTAAAGGATTTAATTGAAATCCAAAAAATGATTTACACGTTTAAAAACAATTTAGTATAAAGTAAAAGCAGAAAAGTCTCGAATTTCGGTTCTTGACTCTCAAATCTAAAATAAGAGGAAGTCTTGAATCTCGGTTCTCGGCTCTCGAATCTAAAAAAGTAATGAACAGAAAATTAGTATTAGAATCCGGTGAAGTTTTTCACGGAAAAGGTTTCGGAAGCGAAATGGAAACAGATGGAGAAGTGGTTTTCAATACAGGAATGACAGGTTATCAGGAATTGCTTTCGGACCCGTCTTATTGTGGTCAGATTGTTTGTATGACTTATCCTTTGATTGGAAATTACGGAATCAATCGTGATGATTACGAAAGCATCGAACCTGCAATCAAAGGTTTGATTGTAAAAGAAGTTTGCGATTATCCGTCTAATTTCAGAAACCAAATGACTTTGGACGATTTATTCAAGAAGAAAAATCTTTCAGGGATTTCAGGAATTGATACCCGAAAATTGACCCGAATTATAAGAAATCATGGGGTTTTGAAAGGTAAAATCGTTGATGAATCTGCAAATGAGCAAGACGTAATTAATGAACTTAATTCAAAATCATTCCCTATTAATCAAGTGGAACAGGTTTCAACCAAAACGGCGTATGCAAGTCCGGGAAGAGGTTTCAAAGTGGTTTTGGTGGATTTTGGTTCTAAACTAGGGATTATCAGAGAACTTTCTCAAAGAAATTGCGATATCATTGTTGTTTCTCAAGATACAACAGCAGAAGAAATTTTGATGATGGATCCAGACGGAATAATGCTTTCCAACGGTCCTGGAGATCCGCAAGATGTTCCTCATGTTTTGGTCATGATCCAAAAATTATTAGGAAAAGTTCCAATTTTCGGGATTTGTTTAGGTCATCAATTGATTGGTTTAGCGTGTGGTGCAAAAACGTATAAATTAAAATTCGGGCATAGAGGTGGGAATCACCCAGTTTTGGATTTAAAGAAAAATACCGTTGCAATTACTTCTCAAAATCACGGTTACGCTGTAGACCAAGAAAGTTTGAAAAATACCGATTTGGAAGAAACGCACATCGCTCTAAATGACAGAACGAATGAAGGTTTCCGACACAAAATTCATCCGTGTTTTTCTGTTCAGTACCATCCAGAAGCAAGTCCAGGTCCAGAAGACGCTAATTATTTGTTTGATGAGTTTATCGATTTAATGTACCAATTTAAAAGTGTAACAGTGTAACAATTGTCTCCAATGATAAATTTTGAAAATAATCCATTAATCGAAAAAACGGTTAAATTTTCCTTAGACGTTATTGAATATTGTGAGCTATTGGAAAATCAAAGAAAATTTGTCATTGCAAAACAGTTATTACGTTCTGGTACAAGTATCGGTGCAAATGCTTTTGAAGCACAGAATCCTTATAGCAAAAAAGATTTTATCAATAAAATTAAAATTGCAGCAAAGGAATTGGAAGAAACCAAATATTGGCTTTACCTCTGTAAACATTCAAAAAGCTATCCGTTTAATGAGAATTTGGAAATTCAAATTACAGAAATCGGAAAAATTATTTATAAAATTTTAAGTACAAGCTTAAGAAAAGAAAATTAAAAAACAGCAGCATTGTTATACTGTTACATTATTATATTGTTAAATTAAAATTGTTACACTGTTACATTGCTACTTTGTTATATTGAATTTATGAAAAGAACAGACATAAAAACCATTTTAGTAATAGGAAGCGGTCCTATCATTATCGGACAAGCGGCCGAATTCGATTATGCAGGAACTCAGGCTTGTTTGGCGTTGAAAGAGGAAGGTTACAAAGTAATCTTGATCAACTCTAATCCTGCGACGATTATGACCGATGTGGAAATTGCGGACAAAGTCTATATTGAACCAATTTCGTTGCAATTCGTGAGTCATATTATCAGAAAAGAAAGACCAGACGCTTTGTTACCGACTTTGGGTGGACAAACTGGTCTAAATATGGCGGTCGAATTAGAAAAATCAGGGATTCTTGAAGAATGTAAAGTGGAAGTTCTTGGAACCAAACTTTCAGCGATTAACAGAGCGGAAGACAGAGACCTTTTCCGTGAATTAATGCGAGAACTCAACGAACCAGTTCCAGAATCTGATATCGTAAATTCTGTTCAAGGAGCTTTGGATTTTGCGGATAGAATCGGTTATCCAGTGATTGTTCGTCCCGCTTTTACTATGGGTGGAACAGGTGGTGGAATTGCCTCTAACGAAACTGAACTTCGTGAAATTTCAGAATTAGGTCTTAAATACAGTCCAGTTACGCAATGTTTGATTGAAAAATCCATTGCAGGTTTCAAGGAAATCGAATACGAAGTAATGCGTGACTCTAACGACAACGCGATTGTAGTTTGTAACATGGAAAACATCGATCCAGTTGGAGTTCATACAGGTGACTCGATTGTTGTTGCTCCGTCTCAAACGCTTTCGGATAGAGAATATCAAATGTTGAGAAATGCTTCCTTGAAAATTATCCGAGCTTTAGGAATTGAGGGAGGTTGCAACGTTCAGTTGGCTTTAGACCCGCATTCATTTAATTATTATATTATTGAAGTTAATCCGAGAGTTTCTCGTTCATCAGCTTTGGCGAGTAAAGCAACAGGTTATCCGATTGCAAAAATCGCCGCTAAAATTGCAGTAGGATTAACTTTGGATACGATTATGAATCCTGTAACAGGGAAAACTTACGCATGTTTCGAGCCAGCTTTGGATTATGTCGTAACTAAATTTCCAAGATTTCCTTTTGATAAATTCGAAACGGCAGATAGAAGACTTTCAACGCAGATGAAAGCGACAGGAGAAGTCATGGCAATTGGTAGAAATTTTGAAGAATCTTTGCAGAAAGCTATTCGTTCCTTAGAAACAGGAATTCGTCATCTTGGTTTGAAGACCAAACAAGCTCAAGCTTTAAGCGATGAGGACATTGAAAGAAGAATCAAAGTTTGTGATGACGAAAGATTGTTCATCATCGGAGATGCTTTACGAAGAGGTTATGATTGGAAACAAATTGTAGAATGGAGCAAAATTGACCCGTTCTTCATTTGGAAAATCAAAAAATTAATCGACTTCGAAAAGACGATTTCTGATAACAAATTCAATAAAGAAGTTCTTTTAGAGGCTAAAAAATTAGGATTTTCAGATATCAACATCGCTCATCTTTGGGAAAGTACGCAACGTGAAGTTTTCGATTTTAGAAAAGAAAACGGAGTGATGCCAGTTTATAAAATGGTCGATACGTGCGCTGCCGAATTCGAAAGCGAAACGCCATATTTCTACGGAACTTACGAAGACGAAAACGAAAGCATTCCGACGGATAAGGAGAAAATTATCGTTTTGGGTTCTGGTCCGATTAGAATTGGTCAAGGTGTTGAGTTTGATTATGCAACTGTTCATTCGGTTTGGGCGATTAAAGAAATGGGTTACGAAGCGATTATCATCAACAATAATCCAGAAACGGTTTCTACCGACTTTTCGATTTCAGATAAATTATATTTTGAACCTTTGACGGAAGAAGATGTGATGAACATCATCGAACTCGAAAAACCAAAAGGAGTAGTCGTTCAGTTTGGTGGACAAACTGCGATTAATTTGGCTGATAAATTAGCAGCTCATGGTGTTCAAATTTTAGGAACTTCACTTGAAGATTTGGATAGAGCTGAAAACAGAGATAAATTTGAGAAAGCGCTTCAGGAATTGGGAATTCCGCAACCTTTAGGAAAAACATCGTTCTCGAAAGAAGACGCGATTGTGATTGCAGATGAAATTGGTTATCCAGTTTTGGTTCGTCCAAGTTACGTTTTGGGAGGTCGAGCAATGCAGATTGTTTATGACAAATCCGAACTTGAACATTATATGGAAAATGCGGTAGAAGCAAGTCCAGAACATCCAGTTTTGGTGGACCGTTACGTTACCGGAAAAGAAGTGGAGGTTGATGCAATTTGTGACGGAGAAACAGTAGTTATTCCAGGAATTATGGAGCATATCGAAAGGGCAGGAGTTCACTCAGGTGACTCGATTGCAGTGTATCCTCCACAAAATTTAACCGAAAAACAAATTGATGTTCTAACCGATTATACCATTCGTTTAGCAAAAGGTTTAAATGTTGTTGGTTTGATGAATATTCAGTACGTCATTTCGCAGGAAGGTCAGGTTTACGTAATTGAGGTGAATCCTCGTTCGTCCAGAACCGTTCCTTTCCTTTCTAAAATTACGGAAGTTCCGATGGCGAATTTGGCAACCAAAGCCATTCTTGGAGCCAAATTAACGGATTTAGGATACAAAAACGGCTTAGTTCCAGCTAAATCAGGAGTTTATGTTAAAGTTCCGGTATTCTCTTTTTCAAAATTAACGAAAGTAGATATCTCACTCGGACCAGAAATGAAATCGACAGGAGAAGTGATGGGCAAAGACAGAACTTTGGAAAAAGCCTTATACAAAGGAATGATTGCAGCAGGTAGAAAAGTTCCGACACATGGTGCGATTTTATTCACTGTTGCGAATACCGATAAAGAAGAAGCTTCAGAAATTGCAAGAAGATTTCACGAAGTTGGTTTCAGAATTTGGGCAACCGAAGGAACTGCGAAATTCTTTGAAGAAAAAGGAATTCCATGTAAAATCGGATACAAAATTGAAGAAAATCCAGAAGTGAATTTGATTGATTTAATTCAAAAAGGAAAAGTTCAGTACGTTGTCAATACGATGACCAAAGGAAAACAAGTCGAAAGAGACGGTTTCCAAATCCGAAGAATGAGCGTCGAAAATGGCGTTCCTTGTTTGACAAGTATGGACACCGTTGAAGCCATCCTAAAAGTGATTGAAAGCATGAGCTTTAAGATGGAGCAGATGTAGATTAGAAACAAGATTATAGAATCAAGAGCCAAGACAGAGATGTTTTGGCTCTTTTTTTTTGGTGATACGTTTCGATATTCGGTTTTAAAAAGTGAAAGTGTTCAATAAGAGAGGGCTTTAGCCCGCTTTTGTTTGCACAAAAAATTTGGCTTTAGCCAAAATTTATAGGATGATTTCGGAATAAATTCGATAATTTTAGCTCAAATTAGAACTTATGAAAAAATTAATAGTGACATTAATGCTAACCATTTCGGTTACAGCTTATTCACAGTGGACACTTCCTGCAGCAAGCCCAAGACAAAAGGTTGAACAACAATTCTCCATGTCGAAAATCACTTTAGATTACGGAAGACCGGGTGTAAAAGGGAGAAAAATTTTCGGGGAACTTGTTCCTTACGGAAAGGTTTGGAGAGCGGGAGCCAATTCTTCAAGCAAAATTACTTTTGAACAATCTATTAATTTTGGAGGTAAAATTGTTCCTGCAGGAACTTATGGACTGTTCATTTTGCCAACCGAAAAAGAATGGAAAATCATTCTCAACAAAGATTCAAAACAATGGGGAGCTTACGAATACGATGAAAAACTAAATGTATTAGAAATTACCGTTCCGGTTCAGAAACTGTCTGAGAAGCAAGAATTTTTCGAAATATCATTTGAACCAATTGACGACAATGCAACAGACATGGTTTTCAAATGGGATTACGTAAAAACTGTAGTTAATCTGAAAACAGGAAAACCAGAAACCGTTTCCAAAATCGTTGAAAAACTAAAAGAAGTTAAGCAAATCGAAAGAGATGCCGCCAAAGAAAAAGAATAACACCAACCTTGCAAGAAATCACTTGCAAGGTTTTTTGTTTTTAGGACAAAATTTATGAAGGATTTTTTCGTTAATTTTTTATAATTCTCCTAAAATTATTTGATGGTGAATTTGATTTTTTAAATTACCTTTAAACGATATTTTACAACAAAAAACACAAACAATCTATGACCAAACATCAAGAGCGTGTCAAGGAAGTACTGCATTTCTTTGATAATAAAGATACGGTTTTGGGATTTCGAAAATTATTGGATTGCGTGATGGATACCCAGAATATGGATATTTATAAAAAAGCCATTGCACTAACCGATTGGAAGGAAACTTATCCCACTTATACAGAAGAACTCATTACAAAATCCAAAGAACTTTTATTGGAAGTCGAAAAAATTCCAGTTTCGGAATTTGATACAAGCAAGTCGGTTTTGCGAGCGAGAAATATTCTTAAAAGCTATGGAAGTAACCGCTTTTCGCTTGGTCCAGTTTCGGTGGAAATTAACAAAGGTCAGGTCTATGGTTTGGTCGGAGAGAACGGAAACGGAAAAACAACTTTGCTGAGAATTTTGGCTAAAGAACTTTCTCACGATGAAGGCGAGTTGCATTTTACCTTCAATACAGAGCCTAAGAACGAATACGATTTGAGAACCAAATTAGTCTACATTCCGCAAAGAACGGCGAAATGGTACGGAAGTCTCAAAGACAATTTGAAATTTGTTGTTTCCAATTATGGGGTTAAACCTGAGGAAAATGAGACCAGAACGCTTTTGATGATTGCAAGATTAGGTCTTTGGAATTACAAACATTTGAAATGGAGTGAACTTTCTTCAGGTTACAAAATGCGTTTTGAATTAGCCAGAACTTTGCTGAGACAACCAGAAATTATGTTATTGGATGAACCTTTGGCAAATCTTGACGTTCTTGCACAACAAGTGATTTTAGAAGATTTAAAATCCATCGCCAATTCGGTGAACAATCCGATTGCATTGATTTTGAGTTCTCAACAATTGTATGAAGTGGAGAAAGTTTCGGACAAAGTTATCTTCTTAAAAAATGGACAGTACAAAGACAATTCGGAGTTTCATGGAGAGGAAAATACTAACGAATTGATTTTGGAACTTGATACTCCAAACAAAAGGGAAGAACTTTTAGTTGCGTTTGAAAATTTGGGATTGCAAAAACTCAACTTTAACGGAGGTGTTTATGTGGCTTATTTTGATAGTGCTACCAAAATGTCAGATGTGTTGTCTAAGATTGGACAATCGGGAATCGACATTATTTACCTTCGTAATATTTCACAATCTACAAGACGATTTTTTGTCGGTTAAAACACTAAAATTCAAATGAAAAAAATACAACAAATTAATCAATATTTGCTCGAAAGATATCCTACAATTTGGAACACCAAAATTGTTTGGATGCTGTTGGCGAGTTTAGCGGTTCATATACTCTTTTTTATTTTTGGATTAGTTTCGCATGCAGATCCGACATCTTTACAGCATGGAAATGTTCTGTATGATTATGGAAACAATGGATTCATGCAAATTCATTTGCTGATTTCGCTTTTGCTCATTGTTGGATGGTTATTGATGATGTTTAGGAATAATTCCTTCAAAAATTTCTATCCGTCGTCACCATGGAAACTTTTCTCTCAATTTTTTCATTATTTCATCATAATTCTGGTGTCTACTACATTTTACCTTTCGTACATGTTTGGATTTAAGACCTTTATCAATGGTCGATATGGAGACGAAAAGATGGATAAGTATATCAGTACGGTCAATCGTGCGGTTCCCTTTCTTTCGACAAATATTGAGGATTATACTTTAGATAATAGAATTTATCCTAAGATATTTTCAGATTTATACTGTGAGTCAACTTATGAAAAAATTGACCGAAATCAAAAATATTTCACCTATTACACCCGTGTTTATCAGTATTGGGAGACTTACACTAAGACGGTTTATGTTAATAAGGATTTGAAATATCGGATAGATTATGATACCTTGATCCCGGAGCCTGAAAAATCTCTAAAGACACCAATCGCGTATAAAAATAATGAAGGAGATAAGATTGTATATTGTTTCAAAAAGAAGGTAGTAGATGTAAGTCCGTACTTGGAGACAACATTTCCGAGTTATCTCAACTTTTCTAGTGTTTTTTACGAGTACAATGCGTCGTCAGATGATTATTATCCTGAAGTGACGATTGGTAGTACCAAAGACTTATTGCTAGCAAGCGATAAGCTTATTAACAAGCAAACAGTAGAGCTTCTTAAGGAAAAGGAACCTAAGAAGGTAGAAAAACTAATGTCTGATTTTTTGGATATCTCAAATGAATTCAAAATTTCAACAAATCTTAATGCACAGGATTGGCGAAAATTGGTTTATAATCCAAATAATTTTGAAATAAAACATTTTATTAAAAAATATAAACCAGTTCTAGGAGAAGAATACAATCCTAATGATATTCCAGATGATTATTCATATTCCACCGCAGAGGCAGTTGCTGTAGATACCGCCGCAGTTGTGGCTGATGTAGCAGGTAGTGAAACCGACTCGATCATATTATCAGCGGAGGATTTTAATCCAAAAGTGAGTCAGGAGATCTCCCCAGAAAATTATTTTAGATCCCATGTGACGGAATATTATTATTATGTTGAGCAGTTAAAAAATGTTCTTGAGAATATCGATAATGTTAAGCATGCAACCCCAGTAATGGATAGTTTGCATTTCTATTTTTGGTTTGCGCTGCTGTTTGCATCATTTATTTTTTGCTACCGTGTGACAAACCTTCGAATTTTATTATTAAGTGTTGTAGGTGCAGGGTTGCTAACCTTGGCGGTCGCTCTATTTTTGGTGATTTTCAATTACGGTTTAGGCAATATTTCAAAGTATTTTGTTTTTTATTTTATTCTGCTTGTAGCAACCGTGATTCTATTTGCATCCATTTTGGGAGTGAACAAAATGAAGAAAATTGTATCTGGAATATTGTTGAGTTTTTCCATGATGGGATTCACTTTATGGTTATTACTAATTTTTGCGATAATAAGTGAACATCAACGAGATTATTGTTATGGTCAAAATTTAAGATTCGAAGATGTTAATTGCCCTCAATTACTTGAGGAAAACCTAGCTGCAATAAGTTATTTTATCACAGGATGCGGATTGATATTTATGTATTTTTACACCAAAGTCATCCATCAATGGAGAGCAAAATCAGTATAAATAAAAGCGAACTTCGGTTCGCTTTTTTTATAAAAAATACTTGTCAATTTTTCGGTTGTTATTGCTATTTTTAAATACTAATTTTGAACCTCTAACCTCTAACCTCTAACCTCTATAAATGAACCTTTCCCCAGAAATAATGTATCAAGCTTCCTGCGACAAAAACCCCGATTTTGAGGGTGTTTTTTGGATGGGTGTAAAAACGACTGGAATTTTCTGTCGTCCAACCTGTAGAGCAAGAAAACCAAAATTCGAAAATGTGGAGTTTTTCTCTAACGCAAAAGACGCAATTTTAAAAGGTTACAGAGCTTGCAAAACATGTAAACCTTTGGAAAACCCTAACGAAACACCAAAAGAAATTAAAGAAATTTTGGATGAACTTTCCGCAAATCCTGGATTGAAGTTTAAAGATTATGATTTGGTAAAACGAGGTTTAGAACCTGCAACCGTAAGACGTTGGTTTCAAAAAAATCATGGAATGACGTTTCAAGCGTTTCAAAGGATGTTTAAATTGAATTCAGCTTTTAAGAAATTGAATTCGGGTGAAAAAGTGACAGATACAGCTTTTGACAGCGGTTATGAAAGTTTGAGTGGTTTTAATGAAAGCTTTAAAACGGTTTTCGGAGTTTCACCAAAAAATTCAAAATTGGAGAAAATTGTTGATTTAAAAAGAATAGAAACACCAATCGGAACCATGATTGCGTGTGCTGATGAAAGCGGAATTTGTCTTCTCGAATTTTCGGATAGAAAAGCGTTGCCAACCGAATTGAAAGATATTTCAAAACACTTTAATGCGAATATTATTCAAGGAGAAAACAAACATTTTGAACAATTAGAAAAAGAACTTTCAGAATATTTTGAAGGAGAGAGAACCAATTTCACCGTTCCACTTTCTCCAGTCGGAACCGATTTTCAAAAAAGTGTTTGGGAAGTTCTTCGAACTATTCCTTACGGAACGACGCGAAGTTATCAAGAACAAGCCAATATTTTAGGTAATCCAAAAGCGGTTCGTGCAGTTGCCAATGCGAATGGACTTAATAAAATTTCCATTATCATTCCTTGTCATAGAGTGATTGGAAGTGACGGAAAATTAACAGGTTACGGCGGCGGAATTTGGCGAAAGCAAAAGCTTTTGGAGTTAGAAAAAGCGATATTGTTTTAAATTTTA